>JABWCQ010000046.1 GCA_013360195.1 bacterium | reverse complement strand
CTGCGAGTGATTGTACACGAAGCGCACCGCCTCCACCGGGGCGCTCTTGTTGACCTCGTCCTCCGTCACAACCCGCGTCACGTTCCCCTGCGCGTTATATTACTCCGGTCATCAAATAGTTTACATCGCGTATGGCGAACCGTAGAGATTACAGCATGACTCGACGATTCGAGGAGTTCTGAGTGTAAACTATTGGTTCTCATCCCCCTTACATCTCCCGAGGGGTGTTCAACTTTGGTTATGGCGCCACGCGGTTGTCCCATCGCCGCCACACTTTTTCCAGTTCCTCGATATTGTAGGGTCGCCCACACTCAGGACAGACATGACATTCAGGCAGACCGTTCAAGCAGTATCCACAATACACACAGACCCAAGGCATCCATCGACTAATGCGTGCAAGATACCGTCGCTTCGATCTTCGGAAGAGCCATCTGAATGTCAGACCAAAAAACATCTGGAAGACACCGACCATGAGCCAGCATATCAACGGCAATCCAAATAGAAAAGTGGGCCTAAGAAGCAGCAGGCCGAACAAGACGCTGACATAAAGAGTCGCCAGCGCAACGTACAACTTTGCTGCGCGGCGCTCAAAGCGAAGATGTCTCCAGAAGGCAGGCGGAATACCAAGAGGAGGATCCCCTTTGAGGAGTTGATAGGGACCGAACGTGTCCGTAGGCATTCGGCGTTCTCCTTCTCCCCGAGACGACATCACAACTCCCGAACCTTTCTCAGAACTCTTTTTATGGCTTTACCCATTGCGAACAGAATGCGTCTCTTTCGATGGATTGCAGCCGCCCCTCAGTAGCGTTAACCATAGCGTCCCGGCTTTAGGATAGATTTTACTGTCCTCTCGTAGCATGTACGCCAGTGTGACGAATCGCCCATGGTTATCGACCTCGGGGCTTCACTGCCTGATTATTTTTGTCACTTGGCCGCCAAGGCAGGCATTCCAAGAGCAGTACGGCGTTTTGTCCAGCACCACACATGGCTTGCCTCTTCTTCCGCCTGTAGCGGTTCACCTTACTGATCATATCGATTTCTTGGATGGTTTGGACAGTTGCTATTCTGATCACATTTCAGGCCGGGGTTAAGGGGACACCAGCCCGGCTCGTGCGGAGACGCTTTGACGCCCGGCAAGGGACTTTTCTTGAATTGATCAATTGTCTTAATTGATGGTCCAGGCTCGGGACCAGAGTTGTCCATGACGTCTGAGATGTCGTCTATAACGTCTTCAACACCATCCCAAACGGTTTCGCCCCCCGACATTGCCAATCCAAGCAAACCAATAGCGGTCCCCCAGGGGGTGGGACCAAGATAGATTCCTACGCCGCACAGGATTACCCCGACGGCCTTCGTTTTCTTGGATTTCAGTATTCCAGGCGCTTCGAGCCCATTCGGGTCAAAGGAGTCAGCAGGATGCCCAGACACGTACAAGTACACATTCAACCCACCGAGTATCCCGATCGGATCCCTCTGCAGGAACCTTCCCGTGCCGGGGTCATAATACCGCCAGCCGACGTGGAGGAATTGCACGGGGTCGCCGTTGGGGACGTCGTGGGCCTGGTAGCCCCAGCTTCCGGCGTAGCCGTAGCGC
>JABWCQ010000045.1 GCA_013360195.1 bacterium | reverse complement strand
TACGCACTCTTCCTGGACAATTGAGGCGAGCCAAATGGCTCGCCTTGTGTGTATTTTGCAGAATGCCTTGAACGCGCTATTTCATGTAGAGCAACTTCATCGTCGAGCTAATGTTCTTCTCTCCGGCCAATCGCGCAAAATAGATTCCGCTCGCTTGAGACTTTGGCTGCCAATCTCGAATGTGCACACCTTTGTTCATTCTACCGCTAAAAACGGTTTCAACATGCCGGCCGGTTAAATCAAAAATATCAAGTGTTATCTCCATATCGTGCAGCAGCACAAACTCAATCGTGACTGTGCTGTTGAAGGGATTGGGGTAGGCATTGCCGATGAAGGTTGCTGGAATCTCAACCGGCTCGCGAGGCTCAGGTGCCGCAGAGAAAAAGCTTGTGTCTACTTCCCACGGTTCGTAAACGAGACGATAGGACACCGTATCACCCTGCCCTAATGGATTTCTCACGGAATCATACGGGCCGGACTCGTGTCCCCAGAAATTATTCTGCACATACCCTTGCGCTTGACCACCGCCCTGATAGGCCGCGTAACCGACATTTCCCATGAACACGTTGTGCTTCACTTCCACTTCATCCGGCCCGGGACCGTGGATGCCGAGAAGCTGTCCCGACGGCGGCGAAGTAATCGAATGATTGCTGTTGTTCAATATGTAGTTGTGCGACACAATTCTCGATTCATCGAGGTAATCTGCTACTGTGCCAAATGCGGTGTGTCCTCCGTGTATGCTTTGAACAAGATTGAATTCCAATCTGGTGAGCGCAGCGTTTCTTCCACTTAATGCAAATAAACCGTGCATTTGCGCGCGCTCATAGGGAACAAATGACTCAAACAGATTACCGACTGCTTGAAAAGTAGTCAGCGAGTCCGGCCCTCCCTGATCATATAGTGCCTGTGTCAATATGTTGTCCTGAAAGCGGCTTGAATCAATTCGCAGGTGCTGAATTGGCGGGCCACCATCAGCAATCATCACTTCAATGTGACAACCATGAATCCTGCACCCGACGAATTCGACGGAATCCGGCGGCTTCGAGCCATACAGAAACGTTCCGCCCCATTCATAGTGCGAGAAGCCGATGTCCCTGAACGCCGAGTTTCGAACAGTGAGTTTGCTGGATTGCACCCAGAAAAGCGTCGGTGGTTCAAAGATATCCGCATAAGTCGTATCACTTTGCACGATACATGAATCCATTAAGACACGTGCGGACCTGACACGCATAATCGAGGCGAGCCTGAGCTGTCCGCAGTGCGTGAAGACGCAATTCTTGATTGTGGCTTCGGCCTGCCTAACCGCGATTGCGCCGCCATATCCGGCATAACAGGAATCGAATCGGCAATGTTCAATCGCTGCGAACTGTGCAAAGATACGAAGCGCGCCGCCTTCTTCGTTCTGGTGCACGCCCGAGTTCGTAAATCTGATTCCGACGATCCGGAGGAAGGGATCATTGCCGGCGATTTCGTCACTACTCAAACAGCGCAGAGTGTCATCTCCGTTGCTCACTCCACGCCAGCTGCACTCCGCGATATCAGACGTGTCGCCGGTCATCACAAAAAGTCCCGCGATCGTCAATCCGCGGGAAGGCACTTCGACTGATTCTACATATACGCCTGAATCAAGCAGAACGGTGTCCCGCGTTTGCGCCGCGTCAATCGCCGCTTGAATCGTTGCGAAATCTTGTGGAACTCGGATAACATTACCATGTGCAAAGGAAAATGCTGAAGAGAGAAAAGCGACGGCTAAGAGTGGGCGCATAGTTAACTCCCCTGGCACTGCTCCGGACAGGTGGCGGCTGTGGCACTTGTATAGAACTTGACTTTGGATGACGTTCCGCTGCACGAATACCCGGGGCACGCAGTGCGGTATGCCCGCAGCCGAATCGTCTGTCCGCCTGTAATCGTATGGCCTACATCTGTATACGAGCTTCCGCAACCGCAAAACGTCTGGTTAACGGTCCATATTCTAGTTCCTGTTGATCCGTCGCCGTTCACCTCATAACAATCTACACGCACGCCAACATTGCTTGGTGAATTGTAATGAAAATATGTCCGCGAAATCTGTTGTCCTGTCGGAATTGCGTAGTCCACACTGTCCCATGTACTGCAAGTTGTGTTGGTAATGCTTACACACATACTCGCTTCCGTTTGCGCCGAGACTTGCGCGGCAAGAATCCCCGTCAACATCAAGACCCAAAATGTGTTCTTCATGCTCTTGCTCCTCAAA
>JABWCQ010000044.1 GCA_013360195.1 bacterium | reverse complement strand
CTGTTCTGTGATAGTGTCTCCCTCGTTTAATTTATCAGTAGCATCTAAACGGATTTCTAAGCCGATGGATTCTTCCTGCACCTGTACTTGCTGGGTGTCACGCAGATCAGTCAGATCATCATGTCTTTCATGAAACTTCCTGAGTGAGGTTGATGCACCTCCCGAAGTCTCACTGCTCGGAACCGAGAAGGTAAGACTACGGTTGCGGGTAAGCTGAATCGGATTAAATTGAAACACCACCACAAGCGGTGGAAGGCTAATGCCGTATTCAACAAATGCGCCGCGTAAGATTTTTGGTTTGTTGCCAAAGCCACCTGGCATAGGTCAGTCACTCCTTCAGTAAGGGTTACGGCATTCGGTTACACTGAGTTTGTTCCAATTCATCGACACCCACATTTCTAATTCCTCCGGACGCCATAAGGTTATCACGATTAGCGTGATGACTTGGATCATCAAGTAAAACATGACCTAACTCGTGGGCCAAGGTGTCCACTGCAGCAATGTTAGTTAGCGAGACTGAGTGAGGGAGGCTAGGATGCATACCTGTATAACCGTAGGATCCCCCTCTATCTGCCAACGTATTGGCCGGTACATAATAGGCGTGTATAACGTCGCCACCGGGGCGGTAAGCGGTCATGGCCTGAACTTCGGCTGTATCTACTGTAGGTGAAGCATCTTCATTCAGTACGCCATTGGGTGCATTCATATCCAAAATATTCGTTGCCCAGGACACACCCCCAGTAACGTTTATCTCTATCCCACATTGGCACAGAATATCGTTTGCCATCGTAAGATCGTCATGTATAGATCTTGTCGAACCGGGAAGATTCACTGCATACACATCGATCTTTTTTCGACTTGTACAAGGGAGACGCGCCATCTGAACCTGGCGATTATAGGCTGCACCCTGCTGTACCACATGCGTCAATTCATGTGCCATCAATGTCCTGTCGCTCTCACTCTCCCCTTTTCCCAACCAGATATGGTGGCCATAGGTAAATGCCTTTGCTTGAATCTGTGAGGCTGTTTGATTGGCATCCTGGTCCGCGTGCAGACGAACGTGGTCGAAATCAACACCAAAACGTGGCTCCATAAACTGGCGGGTAGAAGGTGACAAAGGGCGTCCACCGCTTTCGTTGAGATGGATATCTAAATCAGTATTCAGTGAATCGTTATGATCTGATGTGATCCTTTGAATATTGATTCCAGCACTCGGTTGTTCATTTTCTGCCTGCATTAATGAATCTGCCATCCCTATGATTTGATCCGCCACCCTATCAGCTTCCTGCTCATAGACATCATTTACCTGGCCAATGGTCAACTTAGTCTGTATTTTCCCAAGTGCCTCTTCTTTTTCAGCACAGCTTGCGCAGGAACCGCCACAGGCGCATTTTCTCTGGAGCATTGGGACACTACCTTTAGTAACAGCCTGCATGTAACTATTCCCCAGATTCCGCTGGAAGAAATTTGATGCACAAGGCTTTTGCATATCTGGTCCTTCGCCACCGTCATCTGCCCGTCCATGACTGGTAGGCATGGCGTGAATCCTTGTCATCTGATGACAGGTGTTACAACCACCGCACGGATTTGGATTCAATCCTGCATCATCGTCTCGTCTTTTTACCATATCTGAAGATTCGCCATTCTGTCTTTTCCATTCTTTTGTCCCTATCATCATGGCCTCCCTCCACTCTTTGAATTGAGAAACTTATTAAGCTCCTTCTTACTCCATAATTTTCCAATCTTTTCAAACTCTCTTTTTACCCCATGGAGAATATGCTCCATCCCGATGATACCCCCGTTTTCAGCCGCTAAGAAGGCAGCATTCAGGACTATGTTCTTGATATTCCCGCCGGCGATCTGGAGTTGTTTTGC
>JABWCQ010000043.1 GCA_013360195.1 bacterium | reverse complement strand
GACTTGACGGCCGAGCACGTCGTATATTTCCAATGTCACATCTTGCTCGCGGATGAGCGCGTACTCGATGGTGACGGTGGAGTTGAAGGGGTTGGGGTAAATCTGAACGCTTAACTCATTTGCCAGTTCAACGCGTGGCTGTTCCACAGCTTCAATGGTATCTTCAAGCCACGGAATAAATGGCACGGGTCCAGTGATTGTGTCCCCCAAGCCCAAGGGGTTGTCGATTTCGTGATAGGGACCACTGGGATGTCCCCAGTAGTTAAAACGAGCATCGGCAGCAGCGCTCAATTCAACAGCGTAGCCGCAGTTTTCCCAGACATTGTCACGCAGAGTTACAGGAGTCTGCTGCCAGATGTAATTGCCGGCATAGATAGAAGGCAGGCCATTGATTCTATCACGAACAAAGTGATTTCCGGCTATAAATGCGGGGAAGTACACTGAAGGCACGATGTCATCCACTGCATTGTTCCCAGAGCATCCAATGAAGTTGTTTTGCGAAATAAGTGCTCCGCGCTCGAGACCTGGTGTGGGTGTTTCAACGGCCAAGACCCCAAATGCGGAAGGCACACCGGGTGCAGGTCGGCACTGCTCGAAAGTGTTGCCGACGATTTCTACGGAATCTCCTAAGTCTGAAATGACGCTCAGAACGTGTGCATAATACTCGCAATCCAAAAATGCATTGTTTGCGATAGTAACAGCGCCTTGATGGCCAATCTCCACAATGCTGGGGCCGTAGTCAATGTACGCGGGGCCAAACACACAATTTGTAATGCTATGCGGTCCGCGTGAAGCACCAAGCAACGCTCGATGTGGCGCGCTTGTGAATATGCAAGAGTCGATAGTCATGCGATTGGAAGACACTATCGCGAAATCCGATTCTGGCGCGCCATTAAACTTGCATCGTTTTGCAATCAGTGAATTTCCGGGCCGAGTCAATACTGCATGCCATCTGATACCCCGGAAGTGACAGTTTTCAAACTTGAATACCGATTCAATATTATCTAACAGGTCGCGCACGCCCCAGCGTACCGAATCAATGAGACAGTTTCTCAGCGTCACACTATCTGCTCTTGACCGCACTCCATAGCGATCGAAGTTCCGGAAGCAAAAATTCTCTATAGTGGCGCTGGCGAACGGCGGCAGCGAGATCACGGCAAGAGTGTCAATTCCCTGCAAACTCGAAGCATCTACCACAACAAGCGAATTTGCACTTGAGTCCGCATCAAACTCTCCAAGCATGGTGAAACGAATCGCCGGCCCAACAAGTGATTCCTGATACGTGCCGACTCGACTGACGAAAAGTGTATCACCGTTAGTTAAGCTGTCCAAACCTGCTTGAATTGTCGATGCGTCCTCAGGAACGCGAACAACGCGAGCGTTTGCATTAGCTACGAGCAATAACAGAATGGTAATTCTTGTCCACACTAACTTCATGGGCAGTTGCTTATGGGATCGCTCGACGCGATCGCCCAAGCTTCACATGAACTTCCGCCAGTGCAGCACGAACCGCCGGTTGGGCATGGAATCAGACATGCATATAATATGTAGTCACCTACCAGTAAGTTTTCGGAACTCATCGTACAGCAAGCACCACGGCTGCAGGACCCATAGGTTGAAAAGGCATGATACTCTTGGCCTTCTCCTCCTTGCTCGACGATTCTGACACATACTGCACAATCGTCACATTCTCCTGATGTGCAAGTCACTCCGGCCTTGAATCGAATCACACCGGCGCATTGAACATGAAACGTTTGCGAGGAGCAACCTGTCGGGTTGGCGCAATTTGAACCACTCGTACCACATCCTGTATCCTGAACATAAGCCGTGAAGTAGCAGCCTGGATCATCTGTCTGCGCATATAGCATTGAGCAGAACAGCAGTTGCGAGATGGCCAACAGAATGAGTCTCTTCATAACAACCTCACATGTAAGAGACAAATAATTCCGCCGCACTTACCGATGCGGGGTA
>JABWCQ010000042.1 GCA_013360195.1 bacterium | reverse complement strand
AGGTAGAGAGGGAGGTTTACATTCCCGCCGCGATAGAAAAGATTGAAGTCGTCTACGTACTTTGCACAATAGAGAACATTCCATTCATTGCCGCCTACGACAGCACCCGAGCGACCCACACACAACGCAAGGTTTTCACCGGCAAGCATGTGACGCATGACTCGCTTGCCCGGCTGGCCAATAAACCCACGTATCTTGCCTGTGTAATACGTGAACCGAGTGTCGAAAGGGCGATAGAGAATCTTACAAATTTTGTCCCAATTGGGTCCACTTTCCTTTAGATCATCCTTTGCAAAAGAAACTTTCCAGTCTCTCGCGTCAGCGCCAAGATCGAAATGATTTCGTGCCTCTTCAACAGACAACTTAATCATGGTAGAGACAGCATTCTTGATTCCGGTTTCATCCCAGTGTACAGTTAACTTGTCTCGTGCGGTCACAATCCCAACTGAGTTTTCGCCAAAGATTTCTTGGATACTTCGGCACTCTTGAAACTCTGCGTTGCCAGTGAACGCCGAATCTTCAAACTGATAAAATGGTGGTTCAGGGTGAATGTCGTTCCACTGTGTTGAGTTAATGTCATACGACCAAAGCCAATCGTACTTTGATTCCCTACTTCCGAAACAGTGTTGTCCGAACTGCCGTTTTGTTGACTTATTCTTCCCGACCTTAAGACCAATGGTAACGGAAACACCCTGCTGAATGTCAAAGACGTTTTCATCCGCACTACCGTCAGGTGCCTTTTCCTTTTTCTTGCTATTGCCGTGAAGGTCAAGGAGATAAAGGTCCTCATATGATGACATTAGACAGTATCGCATTGCGCGAAATGTCGGATTGTCAAGAAAGCTATGGTTTGTAATGAACCCGAGTATTCCGTGGCCTGTCCGGTCAATTCGCCACTGAGCAAATCGCATGAACTTAACGTAGTCGTCATGCAGCCATTTAACTTGTCGTTCTTTGATTCGTTCGCCTTCGATTTCAAAATATGATCCAATCAGGTCTCGAATCCAATAATTGTCATTTGCAGAGTGCCCCGCATATGGCGGATTTCCCATAACAACCATAATTGGCAACTCACCTTTGATGGCTTGTGCCGCCCGTGCTTCAGCCGCTATTGACCTTTCCAATATGCCCGGCAATTCAAGCTGTAACTTGTGCTCTGTGAATTCCAAGCTATTCGTCAAATACACATGCAAGCGCTGGTCCTTCTCAATCTCGTAACCCCATTTTTCGCGCAGCTTCGGGTCAAGGTCGTGCCCGGCCAACTGCATGGCCAGCTTCAAATGCGCCACGGCATAGGGAGCCATCTGCAACTCAAACCCGTAGATGCGCGGTATCAAATGGTCTTTGACAAACATCTGCCACGACCCCGCGTCGCTGCGCTCCATGAACCGGTTGCGAATCAAATCCACCACCGCATAGAGAAACGTTCCCGTCCCGCACGCCGGATCAAGAATCAGCACCTTCGGCAGTTTGCGCTTGACAAACTCATCCCCCTCCTTGACCTCCACTTCAATCGTCGAAGTATCGGCCAAACCGTCTTTCAAACCAAACTTTTCTTTCAGCAGAATATCCACCGAGCGCACGATATACGACACCACCGGCTCGGGCGTATAATAGACACCGCGCCGCTTGCGCTCTTTGGGGTCGTATTCCGAAAGAAACGTCTCATAAAAATGCAGAATCGGGTCTTCCTGCTTCGTGCGCTTGCCGAATGAAGCCAGAATCGCCTCAATATCCGAATGCGCCAGCACCGCCGTCAAATCATCCACAAACCCGATGAACGGCTCCTCTTCCAAATCAGCCGAGTGCATCGTGTCAAACAGATTCCGCAAAAACGGATTCGACTTGGGAATCTCCCGCGCCGCCCCTGTTCGCGTGAAATCCCCCCTCGCGCCCCTCACTCCACTAGGTCGAGCCTCCAGGCTCGACAAGTTCGCATGCTGTATCCTCGCCGCAAACAATCCATACCCCAACGTTTGCGCAAACATATCCGAAAACTGCTCATTCGTAATATCAGGCAGCAGCGTCCG
>JABWCQ010000041.1 GCA_013360195.1 bacterium | reverse complement strand
CAAGGACGCGGACTACGCGTATGTCTATGACGCTTGGAACAACCTCGTCAAGGTCAGGGCGCAGAATGACGCGGATGTGGTGGTGGGCGTCTATGCCTACTACGCCGACAACCGCCGGGCGAGCAAGACGGTGACGAACCGCGGCGAGCTGGACGGCGTGACGTATTTCTTCTACGACGGCCTGCGCGAGATCGAGGAGCGCAACGGCTCGGAGCAGATGACGCAGCAATACGTCTGGGGCCACGAGTACATCGACCAGTTGTTGATGGTCCGCGGGGCGGGCGGGACATGGTTCGTGCATCAGGACGCGAACTGGAACGTCATCGCCCTGACCACGCCCAATGGCGATGTGGCCGAGGAATACCAGTACCAGCCCTATGGTTTGCCGCAGGTGAAAAGGCACCTGGCCTTCGGCGACGCGGACGCCGACGGCGACGTGGACAGCGCGGACAACACCGCGCACACCAACGCGCTGACCACGTACAACCGCGCCTTCGACGCGGATTTCGACGGCGACGTGAGCAACACCAGCGGCGACGCGGACAAAGAAGCCTGGGATGCTTCTTACAACAACCCGGCCGCAAGCACCACGATGGTCGTGGTGAACCGCAGCTTCTCGCCGAGTGGCAACCCGTTCCTCTTCACCGGCCGCCGCCTCGACCCCGAAACGGGTCTCTACCACTACCGCTTCCGCACGTATCACCCGACGCTCAAGACGTTCATCCAACGCGATCCGCTGGGATACGTCGATTCGGCGAGCCTGTATCAGTACGTGGGAGGGAGGCCTTGGTCCGCCGTCGATCCATCGGGCGACAGGATAAAGCTCACCGGAAGCAATACGGATAGATTGCTTAAAGCAATTCAAGAGGTCATGCCAAGTGTTGGTATGGACGCACAAGGTTTTCTAACAATACCGGATTCGGCGGCGAACGGAAGTTTCACAGAAAGGCTGCTGTACCTACTCATAAACATGCCAGGCGTCATTACAATACGGTTCGGAGAAATTAAGGAGGATTCTCCGGGGAAAACAGTAGGTTTAGGGATTAAGATTGATCCCAAAAAACTAAGAAACAAATTCAAAACAAAGGGCGGGAATGAATCTGTGTTCCATCTTTGGCAGATCATTTTTCATGAGCTGTTTCATGCTTTGAATAATGCTCTCAATCTTATGAAGCCGAGCTTGGATGAAGAGTACTGTGTCGCCTGCGCTGCAAACAAGGTAACTGAGGAGTACAATAGGAAAAACAAAGGGAAAGAGGCTCCCTTGCTTGATTCGGGAACGCAAAATGGTGACTGCCCAGATTACGAAGACATCCTCAAACCGCCGCAACAAGGAGACAGTCAACCCCCTTCCAATGACCAGGAGAAACCGATGCCATAATTGCACCTTTGAGTCCAGGCCAGGATTTGGCGCAAACCCTATTCAAAGTGCTGACGCAATGGCTAATCGACCTCAATCAATTACCGTTCAGCTTTTCGTGACAGCCGTGGCGGTTTTCGTCGGCAGTTGCCGCTCGGACTCCGCAGTGTGTCAGTTTGACTATAATCTTCAACGCCTCGACTTCTTAACCCAGAAAGATCGCGCTCGCTTGATCGATATCATGCATGACAAGACAGAGTGCATAGTTTCAGTTAATATAGATGCTCACCACACCAGAGCAATAAATGTAAAAGTAAGATCCCTTTCGGTTGACGAACACGAAGTGATATGCACGCGCTATAGGTGGGGAGGAAGCTATGGGCATGATGACTTGCGTGTATCGGAAGAATATCGAGTGAGAGAGCCGACTGCTGTTGGGATCTTCAGGCAATTATATCGGCAAATCGCTCTCGGTGACTGTTACCGAAGATGCGAAGGTACTCAACTTCGCTCGTCGACAAACCGTCCTGCGATTCTGACTTTTGGTTCAGCGTCAGGTATGGTGAGCTATGTTGAGGAAGTTGGGTTTTGGGACATGGCTTTTGTTGTAATTGGAAAGGAGTTAGACGATCTAAATGGAAAGGCGCCTATCGGAGGTGCGGAGTTGTTCCCAAGGTTGACACCCGAACACGTTGCGTCGGTTCACCATTATGTTATTTCTGCGGTTGATTTCTTTGACGAAGCGTGTGAGCTTTATGCTCGCCTTCCAACGAACCAAGCAGTGGGGCCGTAAGTTAAGTCGCTGAAAAGAGAGGAAAATGGAGGAGTTCAAGTGTTGCCGGGTGCTTGACGGACCAGCGGTGCGTGAGGGATTTTCGGTATCTCGACCCGGACAACTGGTATCGGGCCCGGCTTCAGGGGACGCCTGCGGGGGCGGTTTTTCTGGAGAAGATGCACAAGGGGAAGCTGACGACGCTGGATTCGGCGGCGGCGTTTCCTTCGGATCCGGACGTGCTGCGGGTCAAG
>JABWCQ010000040.1 GCA_013360195.1 bacterium | reverse complement strand
TATCAGGCGGAAGAGTGCTACAGCTATGCGTACGGCCTGTGCCCGGATCCGCTGGGTGCGTCCCAGTCGTTCGGTGACGGCACGGACAACTGCGGCGGCAGCTGCGATGCGGTCATCACGAAAGTGAAAGCCAGAGTCAAGGACGGCAGATGCACCGTTAAGGTCAAGGGAACGGATCCGACGCCGGGCGACACGTTCACCGTCACGAACAACCGGACCGGTGAATCCAAGAGTGTGACCGCCAACGACCGTAACAAGTGGAAGACCAAGTTCAAGAACGCCGGCTGCAACGGCGGAACGGTAACGGCCTGCGACCAAACCGAACCGTATGTCTGCAACTGCCAACTCGCGGAAACCGGCGCCTGCCTGCTGTGTGAAGACGATTCCGGCATCGCCTGCCTCGACGTGGCCACAGAAGCGGAATGCCTGTCTTTAGGCGGTGAGTTCCAGGGGAACGGCACACTCTGTCCGAGTGGGCACCCCGGTCCGGACGCGGATGTTTGCACCGGCGCGGGCAAAGAGTGCTTCTTCACGGATGCGACAGGCTGCGTCATTACATGTGAAGGGCGCTGCCGAGCGGAAAGCGGCTCCTGCTGCTTTGGGTTTGGCTTTGACGCGACCTGCGAATGTCTGTCGCCCTGATCGTGGTTCTAAGTTTCCCGGATCGCGGACAGCGATCATGCCGAAATGCTCGATTCCCTCCTGAACTCCGGCGCGCGGGCGCCCCTTCACGGGGGCGCTCGCGGCGCCGGTGGTTGCTCAGGGCGGGAGGAAACCTCGCTCAGTTCCCCCAAGAACGATCAAAACTGCTAAGACCTCCGGCCACCGCGCGGCGCGTGCCCGCGGGTGATTGAGGGGATGTCTGAAACAAAGGAGCCTTTTGTGAACCCGAAAAACACTTTGCTATTTGTGATGGCAGTCACTACTATCATCTTCGGCGTCATCAATTCAATCGCCGATGCTCAAAATTGCGGAGGAACGGCCGATTGCCCCGAGGTCGGATTACCCTACGGAGACTGGTTGAGAGTCCGAAGTGAGCAGAATGATGACGACCTTGTCTTCAGCAATGGCGCCTGCGTCGATATCACCGGGGCGGTTCTGGGCGGTGTTTACGTTGATCTCAGGCCTTGGACAATCGATCTACCGGTATTTACAGGATACCCTGGACTGAACGAAAAATTGGCTATTGATGTCGTCCATACCGGACTTGGCGTCACTCATTATTATCTAAATGGAAACGTCATGCTTGGTGCCGGGGCCGGAATCTGGAATGTATGTAACGCACTAATCTTTGCAGAGGCCGTTGCGATCACTGATACCCATGTTCACGTTCTGAATAGAGACGAATTATATGTCTATGAGGCCACTGGATACCCCCTCAGCGCTGGAATCGTTTCTGGATGCCTTGGAAATGATGCCAAAATCCTTCGGATGGAGTTAGGCGTCTCGACCTCCAGCAACACGATCGAGGTTTATGGTGGGCTTGGACCGGTTCACCGACAGGTATTCACGATACCGGGCAACATTCTTAGTCCTATGACTTGGAGTTATGGCAGTAGAAGCGGAATGATTTGTGCCACAGAAACACAGGCATTTGTAATTTATGATAGCGAACTGCTGACATACAATCTTCCAGGCAATTTCTCAGATTTTAGGGCAGGATTCTGCGACGACGGTCGTGCCGGCATTATAGTTAATACCGACAAAGGCGAGTACTGCATCGATCTATTAGGTGTCCCATCACTTGTTCCGTTTGGCGATCTTAATCCACTTGAGCGATGCAGCTCTTTCGAACCGGCAGGGGAGATTTCCGCGAACCCTGGTCCGTGTGATAGAGACCCGTTTCAAGTCAGTTTTGTAAACGCGCTTTGGCAAAACATTCCCGGAAATATTCCTGGCGTGAAGTTGGTGCTTTTCCCCGATCGTGATAACGATGGTCACGTCGACAGATGCGATAACTGCCCGAACGACTATAACCCCGACCAGGCTGATCGCGACAACGATGGGGTCGGGGACATCTGCGACAATTGCCCGAACCACCCCAATCCCAACCAGGCTGATCGCGATGGCGATGGGTTCGGGGACATCTGCGACTGTTTCCCCGACGACCCCAATCGGCACCCACCCGGGCCCGGGATGGACGGCGAGAGCAACGGCATCTTAGTAGACGCGGGCGCCGGTTACGAAGGTCCGGCGCAGATCGGTCCGGCGCAGGGCGGTAAGGTGCTGCAGAAGATCAACATCCCGACCGAGCAGCTCAACCCGGGTGACGAGATTTACAACCGTCTCGACATCACCGACAACCAGGCCTACGTCAGCGGTAACGGTGACGCGTGGTCGGGTCTGGGTGTGTTCGGTGCGGTGTATAACCTGCAGTGCGTGGATGACGTGACGTTCGAGTTGGATTGCTGCCTCGGCGACATGATCCGCGACTACGTCGGCTTCCTGGGCAACGCCGCGCCGGCGAACGGCTCGTTCGTGGCCATCTACGCCGACAACGGC
>JABWCQ010000039.1 GCA_013360195.1 bacterium | reverse complement strand
CCGAACCGTTACGGCTCAGCTCAAAGTGATCCACATCCGTCTCGGACAGCGTGTTCCAGTTCAACGTCACCAATCCGTTGCCTGCGACCGCGTCAAAGCCGCCAAAAGCAACCGGCAGGATCTCGTCGTACTCAAAGCTCAGGCAAACGCCGAGGATATAACCAATGTCGCCGCCGAAGTTATCGGTTACGCACAGAAGCCAATCGCCAACTGCGTTCTCACCGTCAAAGGCCGACAGCGCAGCGAACGGAATCCACGATCCGTTGAACGGAGCCAATCCGCCGCCGATTGCGTTAGCCGCTTCGTCATCAAACGTCGCGCACAGTATGTTGTCGCCTGAGCCGCCGTGCTGGTCAAACAAGTGTACAATCGTGCCACTCGGCGATTCCAACGTTATGTCGAGGTCGCCATCGTACGTATGATAGAGATCAAGGCTGACGTTCAAATCAGTGATCTGATATTCAATCGGCACATTGATCGTCACACACGTGGTCGGAATCGTCTCGCTGATCGGATACGTCGTGTTGTCAACCGCGTAGGTCGCATGCGAATTCGGATGCTCGCTGCAGGAGCAGACACACGGGGCATTCCACAAGCAGCCGCCGTCGCCGCACAATCCGTCACGAGTCCAAACACCGCCCAGCTGAGCACATTCACCTTCACTCACATTGTCAACACATGCCGGACCTGTGCAGACGTCGCCGCCCGGAACCGTGTAGCAGCAGCTTCCAACCGGCGGAACGCACGGCTCAACATTCAGAGTCCAAGCGCCGCTGCCTGACCAGCCTTCAATCGTAACATAAATCAAGCCTTCAGGTACGAACGTGCAGATTTCTGAGCCAAGGCCGCAGAAGTCATCGTTCGATGCGATATCGCCCAGACAGCAGTCCGTTCCAAGGAACAAGTACGTATCGTAGCCGGAACCGCACAGCGAAAAGCGCCATTCATCCGCATACGGAATGCTGACTTCAACAACCCAATCTTCAGTTCCACGCGTCGCGCAGTCGTTGCCCGCACCGGTCGTGTTGCCCGACGTGGAGCCGGGCGCCGCAAGCGTTTCGTCATGGCACGGGCAATCAATTCCATCTCCGTTCGACGGAATTCCGTCATCCGACAGTACCAAGCCAAAGTTGCCGGCGTCGGAGGCGAAACCATGAACCAGAATCCAGTACATCGCGCCCGGATCCGTCGCCCACGTCACCGAAGACAGTAATGAAAAGCCCCCGCCGCAGATGTTGTCGTCATTGCCGGTAACACAAGTATTAAGGTCGCAGCCGCAGGTGAACACGCGAATCTTCGTGTCATAGTCCGAGCAGGGATCGCAAGTCGTAGCGGTGTAGGTGTTGCCGTTGCCACGGACCTTATACCACACGCCGCCGCCCGTACCGTCGCTCGTTCCGCAAAATCCAAGTGCTTCACTACCCATGCCGACTGTCGAACCGTACTGCACGGACGGTACGGGAACTTCAATCGCTCCGGCGCAATCATCGGAAACCGGACCCGGATCGTCGCAAGTTGCCGCGCATGAGGCGCTGCCGCATACACCGTCATCGGAAATGTTAATGATGTAGTTGCCTGTGCTGTTGCCATAGCCGTCAACAATGATGTAATACGTGGTGGCCGCCAACAAGGTGACCGTTAAGCAGGACTGCAACCCGCTGTTGTCATCGTTGCAGGCAACTTGAGTTCCACCCGAGGTCGGGCAGCCATTCCAAATGTGGAGACCGGTATCATAATTGGAGCCGAAAAGCGAAACGGTCGCTACAACGTCCGCCGTCGGAGTGTATGCATACACAACGTCGCCGGAACCGCCATTGAAGAAGCAGTCGCCCTGATAATCATCTAAGGTGCCGGCTGTCGAACCTTCATCGCAGTACGGAATCCCGCCTACGACCACCGCCGTCCCGCAATCCTCACCACCCTGGTCGAGACGCTCCGCGCCGCGAGCCGGGTACAACAAACTGTACAGCTCATTGGCGCGAGCCTTGTGAGCCGAAATATCCTCACCCTTCTCAAGCATCGAAGCAATTCCCGCGTTCAAGGCTTCCAGCTCAAGTTTCAGCATCTCACGCTCATCAACATTATTGATGACCGGCAGAGGCTTCACTTTGCTCTGGTCAAGCTTGTGAATGATCTGACGCGTTGCTTCAGGCCCCTTTTCGGACTTTACTGCGCTGGCAAAGGCCGCCGACGCGACCATGGCCAGCATGGTACACAATGTCACAATCTTTTTCATTTTTCTCTCTCTCCTGTTAATGGGAATTCTGCACGAAACTATCACTTTATTGGTCAAAGTAGTGTTAATATAGTCTATAAGGCATTCCCTGACAATACTTCTGCACAATCTTTCTGAAAAACATTGCCCAGTAAACATGACCCACCGAATTGCTATAAACTTCTGTTTGTAAACCTCTTAAATGTGACTTTTTTAGTCTTATTTCACCCTGTGCGCCCGATGTGGAGGTTTGGCAACACCCATAATAGAAGCGGGGCGAACCTTCTCGGTTCGCCCCGCGCTGTCTCAAGGTTTTCCAATAAGCTTTCGCGTTCGCGTCAGCTCATTGGGTCCAGCGTCCACGCTGGCTACTTCATCAGCACCATCTTCGCCTGAGCCGTGAAGCCGTTGGCTTCCATCTTGTACAGATAGAGACCGCTCGACAGACCCGTCGCGTCAAAGTTCACGACATGACGGCCCGCTTCCATATTGCCGTTCACGATCTCGGCAACCTTCTGGCCCATCACGTTGAAAACACTGATTGACACCTTGCCCGCTTCAACCATGTCGAACGCGATGTTCGTCGTCGGATTGAACGGGTTCGGATAGTTCTGATGCAAGGCGTACTCAGTAATGACTGCAGATCCGCTCGGAGTCGCCGACAGCGTCGCCAATGCCTGACGGGCGCCGTTCACATCCACCGATACCAGACTGTAGTTATACGTCGTGCCGTTGGTCAAGCCGTTGTCCGTATAGCTGTAGTTCGCACCCGTCGCGCTGTTCATCGCCGCAACGTTCGCAACCACCGAACCGTTACGGCTCAGCTCAAAGTGATCCACATCCGTCTCGGACAGCGTGTTCCAGTTCAACGTCACCAATCCGTTGCCTGCGACCGCG
>JABWCQ010000038.1 GCA_013360195.1 bacterium | reverse complement strand
CTTCAATGCGGACACGCAAATATAAAACTGCGGCCAACGTTCACACGCCGACCGCAGCTCAATTTGCAACGGGAACTGCCTGACCAGCACCAAGCCCGCCAATCATTTCAATACGTCAAGTTCACGAACTAAACTCGGAGACTCTCCCGCGTCAATACACCGACACCTGACATACATAACATTGCACCAACGGCCTAACGTAACAATACCATCTTTCGGGTCATCGAATGCGGACCTGCGTCCAAACGATAGAAGTAAAGACCTGAAGGCAGCCGCGCCGCATCGAAGTTCGCGCGATGCACACCCGCCGCCAGCGGTTGATCAAGCAGAGTCGCCACTTCACGGCCGGTCACATCATACACCTTCAGCGTCGCCTCGCCGGCGACGGGCAGAGCAAACTCAATCACCGTTTCCGGATTAAATGGATTCGGATAATTCTGTGAAAGTGAAAACTCTGTCACAACCACGGGCGACTCATCTGCATCGCTGTATATCGGATCAAACAATCGCTGTGCAAACACGGAATACTCCCAGCTCAAGGACGTGCGGTCATCCATCCACGCGACCACCAGCCCTCCGGACAGATCATCCACGGCACTAAAACGGTATTGATTGTACGGATAATTGCAAATGGGACTTCCGTCCGTCTGCCAGAAGGAATCGTCCCGGATTCTTCCTCGCGCATCGAGATGCGTTCCGAACAGGTCGCCCTCCCACAATTCCATCGTTGAATTGCGGTAGTCGCGCCAGAGAATATAGACTTCGTTGTCGCTGATTGAGTACACCATTGGATTGCTCTGATCGCGAGGGGCTTCGCACACGGGAATCCCCTCTTCTCCCCACAAAATAGTTCCCGCTGCGCTGACTCTCTGCGCAAAGAGATCATTTCCGCCTTCAAGATATACAGACCATGCGACGGTGACATTGCCGAGCTGGTCAGCCGAGCAGCTGTACTCGCTGAACTGATTTTCGCTCTGCGCAACCTGCAAACCGGGAGTAATCCACAGCCTCTGACCGTCGGGCGAAATACGCTGAGCATAGAGCCGGTGTTCCTGTTCCGTGGAAATGTAATCATCCCAGACAACGACCATGCCGTTATTGCGGTCTGAACAGGCGACGATATAGCCGGAATAATCAATATCACCGCCTCCGACCACGACATCCCAAAGTTGTTCACCGTCGGCAGAGATTCGCGCCACGTGCTCTTCCAGATTGGGATAGCGAATCACGGCATAGGAGAGCACGACCGATCCGTCTGCACCGGGACCAAGTTTATGCACGCGAGTATCGTGGTCTTCAACGAAATGAATGACAGGTTCCGGCCATACGAGAGCGCATTCAGAGTTTATCCGGAACGTGTATGCCTTTATGAAGAACATCACGTCATAGATTGCCGCAGTGACGAAGCAGCCTCCCGATCCGTCCCGGTAGAGCTGTGTTTGCTGGCCTTCCAATTCAACGGTATTGGGAAATTCGTAGGTCACGCCTTCTGCGGGGCCGACATGATTTCCCTCGCGGTCAATGTGCACAGCGCGGGCGGCATAGTATCCGTTTTCAAAGCTTTCAAACAGGGCAAAGAATCCGCCGTTACCGTCATGCGCCAATGCGAAATCGTGGCCGTCCACGTAAGGTTCTTCGTCACTGATGACGAGTCTGCGGCCGGGCGGAGCGAATCTTGGAGCGCCGAAAGCGTCAAACATTTGAAACCACTGTTCGTTGTAAAACCATTTGCTTTCCTCCCACACCACGGCGGTTGCGCCGTCATCCAGCTCAACGATTTTGTGGTCCTGCAGATAGACATTTTCACCGGAAACAAGCCGCTGCGGCTGTTCCTGCACGGGAACACCGGCGAGGGAGAGGTCGCGGGTCTGCACGGCAATCGCGCTCTCATCTCCTTCAATCCAGACTGCACGAACAAGCTCGCCAAATTGCCCGGGTTTTGAGACCCGCAGGAACCGGTCAGGAGTTCCGCTCACGGACACACCGCAATTATCGCCCCACACTCTCTCGCCATTGGAGTTTATTCGCAGGAGCAGGTTTTCGAACACATACGGATAGGTGTAATCCGCTTTGACATAGGAGCAAATCATTCCTCCCGCAGCGTCGCTGTTCGCGGCAATGTCTTCAAAGGAAATGGTTTCGCTTTGCGGTTCGCAGAGCAGAATACCCGCATCGCCCCACGCGAGCGTGCCGTCCAGGCGGATCTTCTGTGCAGCATGGATGGAGCCTGAGCTTGTGTACAGCTTGAGGGCGATAAGCAGGCCGTCCACATTTGCGCCATTCAGAGAGGGCATGGTCGCGTAGGTTCGCATTTCATCCGTCAATGTGGCAGCCAGCACACCGGCATCCTGCCACAGCCGTGAGCCGGTGGAGGAGAGATGCTGAGCATAACAGAAGCGGGAATCCCCGGAGCTGCCCCATGTGACGAACATGCCGTCTTGCCGGTCCGTACAGACCCTAATATCGCGATAGTAGTAGTTTGAGCGGTGGACTTCGACACCGGCCGTATCGTTCCAGGCAAACGTACCGTTCGACAGCAGTTTATTGGCGAACAGAATCGTGTCACCGGTGATGATTGAATACCACGCGAAGAGGACTCCGCCCGCAGGGTCGGTGGCGGTATTGAAGGGTTCCCAATAGTTGCGGAGCCGAAGCAGGACGGGTTCAGGCCATTCGAGCACACCGTTCGCGGAGAGTTTCAGAGCCCAATGGTCGTCAAGAAAGTAATTGATAATGACACCGCCGCCATCGCGGTGGAGAGCATAGGGCTTTTGCAGCCAGCCGTAGGATTCGGGGACGACTTCCACGCCTGCCAAACCGTTATTCCAAAGATGAACGGCGTCGTCATTGATTTTGACAGCCCGGAGGGTGCCGATGCCATACCAGCCAGTGGCGGGTTCATCCGAAGCAATGAGCCGTGAATCGAGCCAGAGGACAACCCATCCTCCGTCGACAGCGGCGGCGATGGGAAAACCGGCTTTGAATTGCCCGGAGGCCAGGAGAATTCCGCCGGCAGGCCAGAGGGGGGTGCCGTCGGGAGCGAGCAATTGTCCCAGAACGACGGGGTCGCTGCCCTGGGATTGCGCCCACACGACCAGCGTAGTGCCGTCGTCGCGGGCGGCGGTTGAAAAGTCTGCAATAAAACGAACCGCGCGAACGGGAACTCCATTGACGTCCCATTGGCGCGGTTCAGCGAACAGACTGGAGCCAAGCAGCAGTCCCAGCAGCAAAACAGTGCGTCCGTACAGCATAGCCACCTCCTAAGGAGAGTGAATTCGAGAAGCAAAGCTAAGGTGATTCGGACAAATAACAACAGAAAACCCGCTTTGTCAAGCGGGTTTGGTCATTTAAGAGAGATGCTTCGGTTTCCACTGTTAGGAATTGAACGGGAAAGAAGCCGACTACTGCAATAAGTCGAGGAGGAGGAGCTGGGCAAGGGGG
>JABWCQ010000037.1 GCA_013360195.1 bacterium | reverse complement strand
AGCAGCGTGTCGCCTTGACCGGTTGGATTTAGCGTCGGATGATACGGCCCGCTCTCGTGACCCCACCAATTGTTGCGCGCGTCTATGCGGACGGGGTACTGGTAGTATGCAGAAATCGTCTGGCCGGAGTTACCCGCGATTATGTTCTCAGACACATCGGGTCGTCCGAATGACATTGTTTGAATTACGCTGCCACTTTCCGGATTCAAAGACGAATTATTCGTAAAAGTGTTGTGATGCACAATTGCGTTACTGTTCTGAAAAGCCCAAACCGTACCGCCATACACGTTCTGATTGTTAAGGAACAAATTGTGTGAAACCTCGTTCTGGCTCAGGTCGTATGTAACGAGAGTGCCTGACGAAATTAGCGCGGAATTGTCACGAACCAAATTCCCGAGGAATAGCGTTTCGCTTGATGTACCTCCGATTCCAATGCTTGGCCATCCGCTTGTGGCAAGGCTAAACTCACACGCTTCTATCCTCCCGATGAAGGAGTATACGTCGAAGTGCGAACAAACACCCCATGAGTAGCACCTGTTTGAAACGAACTCGCATGCTCGTACCAAACCCCAGCAATCTCCAAGCATCACTCCGCCAACGAGGCCGCTACAAGACTCGATTCTTGTTGTACTAAGAAAGACTCTTCCGTCCGTCATGTTTATTGCACCGGCGCCCGGGCCGGCCTCCAACCGACTCATGTAGCAATCATCTATAGTCACGCTACACTGATCCGCATACACCCCTCCTCCAAAGCCGCTCGAGAAGCATGAGTCAAATCTACAGTTCGAGAACACAACATGATTGCTTATCGATCCGCGTGGACTGGCAATTGCACATGCGCCACCAAAGTACGCAGTCCCATCCTCAAAACGGCAGTTCTCAATTTGCGCAGATGATGATTGGATCAGAATAAGTCCGCCCGCGAAGTCTCCTAGACGATCCGTGAAAGTACCCCGTCCCTGAGACAAAGTTAAACCAACCAACCGAGAGTTGGCTGTTTCCCCGTAGCCATAAACGATGCAGCTTGCCGTATCCGCGCTTGCGTCTTCAGGAACAATGCGCGTTTCAGATATGTGCGATGTGTCGCTGTCAAGCAAGAATCTGCTTCCGATAACAAAGTCGTACCCGTAAGTGATTACCGGCCCATGGTGAACACCGGCTTCGAGTATGATCCAGCTACCCGGGACAGCGTCATGCAGTATATCATCAATATTGGTGTTCGGCGCAACGAATAGCGTGTCCGCCGAACAAAGTTGGGTAGTGGCAAGCAACAAGGCAATAACTTGGTACATGCTCACCTCCAAAGAGGGCCGCCCGCGGGCAGGTTCCGCGGGCGGCTTTGTAGTTTATAGGTTAGTTTCCGGTTCCGCAGGGCGGAATGTAGGTCGCAGCGTCTGCCAGATAAGCCTTTCCGACGCCCGAGGTATGCCGGTCCGTGTACGAGGCAAAGAGGATGTTTGCTCTCGATGTCAGCGACGTAGAGGTTGTGCCGCTTGCACCATCGCTTCTTACTATCCTCGCGAACTGACCCTGCTCGCTTGTCCATAAGTAGGCCGTGATCGTTCCGCTTGTGGGCGCACATACCTTGACGTTGTGCGTGCCGCTCGGGCTGATGGTGGGCCAGGTATCGATGGGACCATTTCCAGTATGTACATGACTGTCGAAAGTTGCGTAGGCATTCGCGAACCAGAATACCATCAGAGCAAATGCCGGGAGTATTCCCGCAATGTGCTTCGTTTTCATCGTTGCCTCCGTTTCGTTATACATTCAAAGATCAACTTGTCCTTGCGCAAGGGACTATGTTCAATGTACGCATTGCAACGGGGGGGGTCAAGCGAAAGTGACCCGAGTTTGATGTTGTGTGACAAAGCAGCTTTGCCATATAATACAACATTTTGATTCTCGAATGCTGCAACCTGTCAACGTCTGTACGACCTAATTCCTCTTCGGAGAATAATATCCTATTTCACCTGCCATTCGCAGTCTTTGCTCGAGAAGACCACGAGCCGGTTTGCTTCATAGCGAATGCCGGTGACATCACCTGTGGAGCGGCACGATTCGCCAAGTTGCGAACCGGTGATAACGTCATAGGGAGTGAAGGCGGAACCGTTTTGCGCGATGGCAATGGTGTTATCGGGGGACATCCACACACGCTCGGCGCCGCTGATACGCGCGAACACCTCACCGCGCTGTATGCTGGTGTCAAAGAAGCCGACATTCACGAGAGTTAACGTGCCTGTGTTTTCCCAGACTCCGGCAATGGTACAGGTTCTGCCGAAGCCGTAACCCTTCGAGGAGACTGAATACTCACGCGAGCCGATTTTCTGATTGGCCGGCAGCCCGCCTTTCTGGTCACACTCCTGACCTTTTTCCTTCAGCAAATCATAGAACGAAATGCGGTTGTTGTTGACGACGCCGCAGATATTGCGGCACTCGACGGTGGAGTTCAGCGTTTGCAGAACTTCAAAGGTGCCGGTTTGTCGAACAACTTCGATTTCGAGTTCGATTTCAACCGGGTCTTTCATGCCGTAGGCCGAAGCTTGCAAGGTGATGGTGTGCTTGCCGCGGCTGGCACGGCCCAGCTCGGGCTCAACATGCACGTTGACGACTCCCGGCGGGTCGAGAATCACCGGCTTGACGGAAACATGCAGCCATTCGGGAGTGCCGTCCGCAGGCGCGAGCTGCACGGCGTACTTTTGTCCGCTCTTCCAGGACACATTGACGGGAAATTCGGCGGCCATTCCCCATTCGACCTGCATGGAGGGCTGCTGAGCTTCAACTATCAACTCACTTTTCTGAACGGTGCCGAATCCTTCGGGCGCCGTTTTGGGGCCGCTGCTTTCGGGGCCCTGGCAGGCGCGTGTCAAGGCCGACACGGCAATGATAAGCATGGCAATGGATTTCATGATGACTTGCTTTCTCTATTTGATGTGCAGACTTTATGCGATGGTGGACAAGCGGCGCTGCAGTGCGCTAATATGTTCCGGTGCGATGCCGCAGCAACCGCCGATGATGTCGGCGATGGACTTGATGTTTATGCCCCAGTCGGCAAACTCGCCGGGTGTGATCGAACGGTCGAGTGCGTTGGGATAGACCCCTATCATGATTTCCCCGTGCACGTGCATGCTGAGGTTCATGACGGCCTGCGCGGCGATTTGGGGAGAAATGCAGTTGACGAGTACGGCTGCGGCGCCGTATTTGACCACGTCCCGCGCGGCATCACGCAGTGAGTCGCCGTTCAGCAGTTCGGTGTCGGATTTCAAAATGAACGACGTCCACACGGGAATTCCGGTTTGGCGCGCGAAGTGCGTGGCAATTCTCGCTTCGCGCAATGAGTTCTGTGTTTCGACCAGAATGATGTCCACTCCGGCTTCAGCGAGTGTTTGCGCGTTGTGGCGATGCTCTGCTTGTAGAACCAAATCACCGGGTGCAAGTTCGGGATGATAGCAATCTTCCAATGGCGCAATCGAGCCCGCCACCAGCGTGGGCGCTGGATCCTGTTTCGCTGACGCGGCGTCCCTTGCCAATTGAACTGCGCGCATCGTCACTTCTTTGGCACGCTCGGGCATGCCGACTTTGGAGAATACCCAGCGAGTCGTGCGGAATGTCCCGGCGGTGATGACATGCGCACCTGCTTCGACATACGACCGATGGACAGCGCGCACCTGTTCTGGAGCCTCCATGATGGCCTCGGCTGTCCACAGGGGAAGCTTGCAGGATACCCCGCGCCGCTCGAGCTCGGTACCGAGAGCACCGTCGAGGAGTATGGGTCGCGCCGTCAGGCTCTGCACGGCTTGCGGAGTGGCCGCAGGGATTGCGCGCTTTGAAGGCACTTAAGATATTGTTTTTATTGTGCGGAACGGGCTTTGCATGCAGAAATTCTTGGGAAACTCTGTAAGTGAGATACGCACACAACGTGCACGGTCGGATTGCTCTGGGGCTGCAGATTGCGTATCTTAACATTTTGTGTCTGCTCGAATTTGCCGAAATATGTTCAGAAAGGCAAGGTGGGCGATGGGACGGAATATTTGTGTTTTTATTGTCGGTCTCGTATTGATAGGATTAGCGGGTGAGGTGCGTGGGCAGGAGACTCTCGA
>JABWCQ010000036.1 GCA_013360195.1 bacterium | reverse complement strand
CGCGGTCGCAGGCAACGGATTGGTGACGTTGAACTGGAACACGCTGTCCGAGACGGATGTGGATCACTTTGAGCTGAGCCGTAACGGTTCGGTGGTTGCAAACGTTGCGGCGATGAACAGCGCGACGGGTGCGAACTACAGCTATACGGACAACGGCTTGACCAACGGCACGACGTATAACTACAGTCTGGTTTCGGTGGATGTGAACGGCGCCCGTCAGGCATTGGCGACGCTGTCGGCGACTCCGAGCGGATCTGCAGTTATTACTGAGTACGCCTTGCATCAGAACTACCCGAACCCGTTCAACCCGACGACGAACATCGCGTTCGACATGGTTGAAGCAGGCAAGGTGACGATCAGTGTTTACAACCTGATGGGCCAGAAGGTTGCCGAACTTGTGAACGGCAATATGGAAGCAGGCCGTCATGTCGTGAACTTTGACGCGACGGGTCTGTCGAGCGGACTCTATCTGTATAAGATGGAAGCCAACGGCTTCACGGCTCAGTCGAAGATGGTGCTGATGAAGTAACCAGCGTGGACGCTGGACCCCAATGAGCTGACGCGAACGCGAAAGCTTATTGGAAAGCCTTGAGACAGCGCGGGGCGAACCGAGATGGTTCGCCCCGCTTTTTTGTGTGGACTGGGTTGCAACTCGGCGCGGCAGTGCTTACCTTAGCGGAACAACTATTGGAGAAGCAAACATGTTATTCGGTGCGCATACTTCGACGGCGGGCGGACTGCACAAGGCGTTTGAGTGGGGGACGGAGTTCGGCTGTGAGTCCATTCAGATTTTTACAAAGAGCCAGCTCCAATGGAAGGGGAAGGAGATTGAACCGGAGGCGATTATCCACTGGTTTGAAGCTTGGGAGGAAGCCGGAGAGCCGCCGGTGTTCGTGCATGACAGCTACTTAATCAATCTCTCGTCACCGGAAGAGGAGTTGCGGAGAAAATCGGTAGACGGATTTGTGGACGAATTGGAGCGCGCGGCGCTGTTGGGAATTCCATGGGTGAACACTCATCCGGGTTCGCATAAAGGTTCGGGTGAAGAGCGCGGATTGGAGGCGTGCGCGAAATCGCTTAAAGAAGTGCTTGCGCGAACGGAAGAAATGGGAGTGGGAATCTTACTGGAGACGACAGCGGGACAGGGGGGAGATTTGGGAGCGAAGTTCGAGCATCTGGGATACCTGATACGTGAATGCAATCAAGACGACCGGATGGGAGTGTGTGTAGATACCTGCCACATCTTTGCGGCGGGCTATGATTTCCGGACACCGGAGACGTATGCGGCCACTTGGAAAGAGTTCGAAGAAAGAATCGGGTTAAGGTATCTGCGCGCGTTTCATCTTAACGATTCGAAATTTGAGTTGGGACAGCATCGCGACCGGCACGCGGCCATCGGCAAAGGTTTCATTGGCTTATCGGGATTCAAGCTGCTTGCCACAGACCCGAGGTTTGAGGGATTGCCGGGAACGACGGAGCTGCCGGATGAAGACACTCCATCAAGTATCGAAACGCTGAAGAGTTTACGGGATGAATGAAAAAAGGCCGCACGACATGTGCGGCCTTTGACTGTAAAGCGGAAGATGTTCACGGTGTGCAGTCTTGAAGCACAACGAAGAAGAGTTTTTCGCTTAGCCCGGTGAGAACCGTGGTAGCCTGTCCAACTGCGGCCACATCCACAGTATCTGCCAGCGTCCAGCCCGGGCCGGGTGGAGTTGTTGCGAGTGCAGCATCGGCAGTTGAGTAAACGTGATAGGTCCCGATTTGCGGCGCGTTCCAATTGAGCCTCACTTGATCATCGGCTTCCCATAGTATGGTGAGCTGAGCAGGTTCGAGACAGGGCGGGGGTGCGTTCACCGTGACAGAGCCCACCATGCCTGAGCCGAAATGCAGATCACAGCGATAGTTGTAGACACCGGACAGCGGCGCATTGAACGCGAAGTTATACGTAAAGTTGCTGCCGGTCGGAGCACCGCTGTAGAAGACCGTATCTGGTGTTCCACCCGACTCGCGGACATTATGAAATCCGGCAGTCTTCACCCAGCGCACGGTATCACCCTGCTGGATGGTAATATGGGCCGGGCTGAAGGACAGCGAATTCAGGTTCACGACATGTATAACAGCCAGAGCCTGGTGTGCGAGAAAGAGTACAAGCAGTAATCTGAGTTTGTTCATCATTGCCTCCTGTAGCTGCAAGGTGAAAACATGCTTTTGAAGGCTCTCCCATAGAGAACAAGCAACAATAGTTTACCAAGATTGTCAAGTATTCCTGAAGACAAAATAAAAAAGCCCGCCGTGTGGCGGGCTTTCAACGTGATTGGGCAGCTTAGAAAAAGACGTGGATTTGGGCTTCCACCTGCTTCTTGTTTCGGGCCTGTGGATCGCCGGTAGCAGGGTGTTTGCTTGCTGAATAGAGCCGGTGAGCCACGGAAACTTCGACCCACGGCAGGACGTATGAGGCTATACCCAAGGACGTCCGTTCAGCTTCTCCGGCAATGGATGAGGTTTCGGCGTTATCCAACCAATCGTAGGCTCCTCTCAGCCAAACTCCCTGATAGGCCATGATTTCCACTTGGGCGGTTGCATAAGCGGAGGTAATTGCGAAGGGAGTAATTGCCCACGGCAAGGTCCAGAATTCGGGAGTCAGCCAATTCTTGCGGTCATATTCGACCAGCAGCGAGGTGGCCAGCCAGCCGAAATTGGATGCCCCGTTGCCCGTTCCCATCCGGCCGTGAATACCCTCGAAGGCGATGCCTCCAAAGGCGCCCCAAGCAGTCGTTTTCGATGCAGTTCCGGGGAACCCAGTTTCCGGGTCTGCGGCCTTTCCGGGAGCATGGAACCAGCTCCCCCCTGCGGAGACCACCCATTTAGGCGCAAAGGGAAGCCGTCGCTGGCCATAGGCCCTCAGCAACCAGCGCTTCTGCTGGTCGCGGTCCATAGGGATGTTGCTTTGAGCCGCGGTATAGGAGCCGCTTAAGTCAATAGTGGCAATGCGGGTCCCCAGCTCCATGCCGACACCGTAATGCGGGGGAGTGGGCGTGGCAAAAGCACCTCCATCGAATCCACTCCACAAACCGGTCCGGGTGTAGGCAGTATGGTCGGCGAATCGAAGGCCGTAATTTTCTTGAAATTGTCCTGCTTTCGCCCAAGCTTTGAACCCTTTCAAATTGGCCATACCGTAGATTTCGCGGCGGCCGGACGCATCGGATACCCCCTCAGAAAAATAGAGCATGAACTGCTCGGTTGGCCGGATTTGGAGGTAGATGTTCCCTTCCATCTGAGCGGCGGTTCCGGTATTCGTGGACAGCGGCGCGGACAGCCCGGCCTCGGTGTCGACATCCTGAGTATTGGTGGACAGCCAGATGGTGCGGAAGTCCGCTCCGATGGTGACGTTATCGGACAGCTTGGGTTTGAGCTTTTCAATGGTCTCGAAGCTGACCGGCTTGACGGGGAGATATTGCGGTCCGAAGAACTGGCTTCCGTAGAGCTCGCGCATACCGTTTCCGGTAGGATTGGCATGGCAAAGGAAGCAGCTCTGTCCAAAAAGGGCGCTGTACTGCGGACGTGCCAAGGCGGAAGAGACGCTGAGGGCCCCAAGGGCGAACAAAATCAATAAGAACTTGCGCATGAAGCGAGTAGCCTTTCCAATGCGGGATTTAGCAGTAATTCTTTGATTCCATAGCAATATACATAACCTGACAAAGGGGTGCAAGGATGTTTGCCTCCTTGCTGAAAAGCCGCTATATTACAGTTTCTACTCGAATTGGCAGCAGCGGGCGGGCAAAATAGCCATTGATAGACCTTATTCACCATTCGATGATGAAATTCTCCAAATACCACGGACTTGGGAACGATTTCCTGCTTTTTGACAGCCGGGAGGGGTGCACCTCCGGACAATTCACGGCGGAGCGGGTGAGATTTTTGTGCCGCCGCCAGACAGGTATAGGGGCGGACGGGATTTTATTGAGGACAGATAGTGACAAAGCTCACCATCGGATGACGTTGTGGAATGCGGACGGCTCGATGGCTGAGATATCGGGCAACGGATTGCGGTGCTTTGTACTGTATTTGTCAGACCGGGGTTATGATGTTTCCGGAGAGATGACGATCGAGACCGGCGGTGGTATTCAGCGTGCGCGGTATCTGGGTGACCACGTGGTGGAAACGACGATGCCAGCACCTGATTTTGCGAAGACCGGCGCGCCGCAGACTTTGACGTTGACTTCGGTGGATCAGAGTTTTGACGTGCTTTCGGTCAATGTGGGGAATCCGCATGGTGTGATCTTCGGGCCGAAGCGCGACATTCCATTTGCGGAAAAATACGGGCCGAGTTTGGAAAAGAATCCGGCCTTTCCGCATGGTGCGAATATCGAGTTTGTGAACGTGATGAGCCGCGATTCGTGCAATCTTGTGGTGTGGGAACGCGGAGCGGGGATAACGCTGGCGTGCGGATCGGGAAGCGTTGCCACGGCTTGCGCGGGCTGCGCGGTCGGTCATTTTGATTTTGAAAGACCGATAGCGGTGCATCAGCCCGGCGGCGCGCTGCACATTACGGTAGCCAAGGATTTCAAAGAGATTCGGCAGCGGAGTATTGCGGAAAGAGTGTTTGAGGGGGTTGTGTAGAAAAAATTCCGCCGAACGGGGATTAAGCGAAGCGGTTCCCCGCCGGAACCTGAATTTTGGATGAAGCGCCCAGTTTGCTGGGCAAAAACCCCAAGCGATTTCACGAATCTCAAGCGCATTGTCATCCTGAACGTAGCAAAGGATCTTGTTGTGTAACCTAACAAGTTCAAGGGAATAGGAATTATGTCAAGTCATCAAGCGACTACAATTATTGTTCTACTTGCGGGAATACTGCTTGTTATGTGTATGCCTTTCTTTCAAGCTGCTTCGCCCACACCTGTTGTTGGATGGGAATACAAGATTTCTGCAATTAACGATATCGCATTCGACAGCGAAATGAACAGTATGGGTGAAAAAGGCTAGGAGTTGGTTTTCGCAAGGCGAGCAACAAGTGGGGGTGTATACTCATCCGAGCCACTATATGAGTGTATCTTTAAGCGGCAGGCAATTGTTGGGACAAGATAACAGAATTCCGGCGGGGAATCGCTACGTGCTTTTCAAGCACTGCGCTTAATCCCCGCTCGGCGAACGTAAGACGATGCGAATTAGACAAG
>JABWCQ010000035.1 GCA_013360195.1 bacterium | reverse complement strand
CCGCGCCCTGGTCGTTCCGTTACCCGATTACCAGTCCCCCGAAATACACTAGAGACAGCCCGCTCAGCACCACAACCATCACCCAACAGATAACATTGTATACCGGGCCGTTCACGTATTCATCCATCAGCGATTTCTTGTTCACCATGATCAGCATCGGGATCAGTATGAAGGGCAGCAGCACTCCGTTCACAACCTGCGAAAGAAACATCACGCGAATTAACGGCAGCCCCGGTATCAGTACGAATGCCGCGCCCAGCACGATCAGCGCCGTGTAAATAATGTAAAACTGCTTCGCTTCGTCAAACTTATACTTGACTCCCGATTCCCAGCCCATCGCTTCACAAATCGTGTAACTGGTGGACATCGGTAAAATGGAAGCGCCAAACAAGCTCGCATTCAACAAGCCGAAGCCAAATAATATCGCCGCGAATTCTCCGGCCACCGGAGCCAGTGCCTGTGCCGCTTGCGCGGCCTCTTCGATGTGAATTCCCGTCGGATGAATCGTCTGCGCGCACACGACCACAATAAACATCGCAATCACGCTGACTCCGATGCCGCCTACAATGGTGTCAATCCGGGAATACCGGTAATACTTAAGCGGTATCTCCTTTTCCACCACGCTCGCCTGCTGATAAAACTGCATCCACGGCGCGATGGTCGTGCCTATCACGCCGATAATCATCAGCAGGTACGCGTTGCCGCCTGAAAGACTCGGTGTCACCAGCGCTTCGCCGACTCGTGCCCAGTCCGGTTTCGCCTGAACTCCGGCAATAATGTATGCAACATAAAAAAGCACCGCTATCAGGAACACGCGCTCGATGGTGCTGTAGCTTGCCTTCAACACAAGTATCCACACCAGAAACGCCGCAATCGGAACCGACAGATACTTCGAAATTCCGAATAACTCACCCGCCGCCGCGATACCCGAAAACTCGGCCACAACATTGCCGAAGTTCGTCGCCAGCAGGGCCATCATCAAATAGAATGTCCACCTGACGCCGAACGTCTCACGAATCAAATCCGACAACCCTTTGCCCGTCACCACACCCATGCGATTCGACATCTCTTGAATCATAATCAGCGCGACCGTCATCGGGATGAATATCCATAGCACCGTCAATCCGAAATGCGCACCTGCTTGTGAGTAGGTGGTAATCCCGCCCGCATCGTTGTCAACATTCGCCGTAATCAACCCCGGCCCCATGATGGACAGAAACAACAAAAACCTCGTCCATGCGGGCGAGGCTTGCTTAGTCCATTTTGAGAGCAGGGAAGTCATGACTTCTTATCTCCCCCATCTTCATTCGCAAAAATGGGGGACAATGAGGGGTTCGTGATTCTTTGCGGCGGCACCTGCTGCGGGTGCCCCTTGGTTATCGTCCCGTTCTGCGAGGTATCTTCGGTCTGCGATGCGACGACGTGAAACTCTTCGTTTGCGGACCAACCGTCCCGCTTGTCTTCTGCAATCCCGTTGCCTTCTCCGGTGCGGGCACCAAATAGTCAAAGTGATTCAGAGCCGCGCGCGTCATCTGCTGCCCAAGATGCTTCTCGATTTCGCGTAAAAGTATTTCTTCGTCCGGTGCCACCAGTGTGTAGGCGTCACCCAAGCGCTCCGCGCGCGCCGTGCGCCCCGTTCTGTGCACATAATCTTCGGATGTCGCCGGCAAATCGTAGTTGATGACGTGCGTGATGCCTGTCACGTCGATGCCGCGTGCAGCGATATCCGTTGCCACCATCACATTGTATTTGCCCTGCTTGAAGCCTTCCAACGCAGCCATACGCTGCTTCTGCGTGCGGTCGCTGTGCAAACTCGTCACGGAAAAGTTCTTCTTTGCCAGCAGCTTCTGTATCCTGTCCGCGCGGTGCTTCGTGCGGGTGAAAATCAACACGGCCGGTGAATTCAGTTCAATCAGAATTTCCGACAACAACTCCGGCTTCAAGTGAGCGGGTACAGGATAGGCCGTGTGAGACAGTCCGCGTGCGGCGCTGCTCTTGTGACCGATTTGCACACTCTGCGGGTTGTGCAGAATCTCCTTGGCGAGTTTGGCCACTTCATCCGGAAATGTCGCCGAGAACAGCATCGTCTGCCGCTCCTTCGGCACGCGCGCGATGATGCGCCGAACGTCCGGCAGGAATCCCATGTCCAGCATCCGGTCGGCTTCGTCCAGCACGAGTATCTTCAGCGTCTCCAAACGCAAGGTGCCGCGCGCTACATGGTCGAGCAGACGTCCCGGTGTGGCAACGATGATGTCCGCGCCCTTCTTCAAACCGTCCACTTGCGGACCGTAGCCCACTCCGCCGTATACTGCGAGCACCTTCAGCTTCGTGTGTTTGGCAAATTTCTTGAAGGACTCTTCAATCTGCACCGCCAGTTCGCGCGTCGGAGAGAGCACCAAGGCCACGGGCTTCTCATGTTTTTCGGTCAATGCGCGATGCAAAATCGGCAAACCGAACGCCGCTGTCTTGCCCGTTCCCGTTTGTGCAGCGCCCATCACATCCAGCCCCTTCAGCGCCAGCGGAATCGCCTGACTCTGAATCGGCGTAGGCCGCTCATATCCCATGTGCGTCACCGCGCGCACCAGACGCTCGTCAAGCTCAAACTGCTCGAACGCGGTATGTTCTTCAATCTTGATTTTTTCTTTCGTCACGTATCCTTCTTCCACGTCTTATAGAGCGTGGGCATCAAATCATCGAGCGAATCCTTGAAGCTCACTACTCCTTTTTGAATCCCGCTCTCATCCACGACCGGAAGGAACAGGAAGTTATACCGCAGGAACAGTTCGGCAATTTCGCTCAGATTTGTGTCGAGCGTCACCGTGATCAAGCGGCCTGATAAAATATTTCCCAATTGCAGAGCCGGGTCCTTCTGCAGCAGATTGCGCAGTGACACCGCACCCAGCAGCACTCCGTCTTCGTCGTGCACATAGATGTAGTAGTACGCTTCTATTTCGTCCGCGCTGTCGCGCAGCAACTCCAAAGCGTCCTCAACCGTCCTGTCTTCGGCAAGTTCGAGGTAGTCCGTCGTCATGAGCGCGCCAGCCGTGTTTTCCTCATAGGTCATCAGCTCGGCCACTTCGGCACGCTCGTCTTCAAACTCGAACTTCTGAATAATCTGCTCGGAGGCCGACTCATCCAAATCCGACAGCAAGTCCGCCGCTATCGACGGCTCCATCTCTTCGAGAATGTCCGCCGCGCGTTCAGGCTCCAACCCTTCGAGAATCGCCTTCTGAACGTCGTAGTCCGTCTCTTCGAGCGCTTCGGCTGCCGTCTCGACATCCATCGAAGCTACCATCACTTGTCGCTGTTCGTGCGACAGCTCTTCGAGAATATCCGCAATCTCTCCGGGGTGCAATTCCTTCAAGCGCTGCGCACCTACTTTCAAACGCACCGGACCGGGTGCGTCCGCGCTGTCGCTGACGGGCTGCACATACTTCCACGAAATCAGTTCGTCCTCGATCTTCCGCCCCAGTAACTTCGCGGCTTTGCGCATCGCCGTTTCATAACCCAGCCGTCGCGCCAAACCGGTGACTCCAACATCCACATGCACAACCCATTGCCGGTCGCCAATCAGAAGCTGAACATCGTTCACACGCACGACTTTCGCACCCTCAACATCGACAATCTGGCGGTCCCACAAGGTCTCACGAATGGAGATGTCATCGGGCGAGGGGCTGAGGGGAACAATTTTGTGCTCGTCCACCTTCAGCTTGCGGGCCTTCACGAACTCCTGATACTCCTGCCCCGTTGCAGGATATAGCACCAATCGTCCGCCATTGCGCAGCACCAATCCCTTCACTTCCGGAAACATCTCCGTCACCTGCGCGATGACATCCCACACCTTCCCCATTCCCGTCCCCAGTGTGCGGGAATAGGCGGGCCGTCCCAACATCGAGGACAGGTAAACCAGTTCTTCCGGAAGACGGTTGGACATAGGGGGTTGGAAGTTTCCGGCGCGGCGGAAAATGAGAGATTGGGGCTGATTCGGGTGCGCGGGTTGCGCCTAACCAACTAAAATAATCATTTTGAGGCACTTAGTCAAACTGGCTGGCTTGAATTTTTTGCGGAGTTTGTGTATCTTTTCGCAAACTACCCCATTGAAATCTATCCGGAGTTCCTGATGGCCCGCATTCACCCCTTTCGCGGCTTAACCTATTCCCCAGCACTGGCCGCGAAGCTGGACAAACTTGTAACCCAGCCCTATGACAAAATCGACCGCGCCCTGCAGGAGAAGTATTATGCTCGCGACCCGCATAATGTCATTCGTATTATTAAGTCCGATGAGACCGTAGCCAATCCCGAGTCACCCTATCCCGGCGCCGCCGCAACCTTAAAGCAATGGATTGCGGACGGCTCTCTCGTGGAGGCAAAGGGACCGGCCTTTTATCTCTATTATCAGACCTTTACCTTCCTGAACAAGACCTACGTGCGCAAAGGTTTTATGGCCTCCGTCGCACTTGAAGAAGAACGGGTCAAGTCGCATGAGCACACGCTTGCCGGGCCCAAAGCCGACAGACTGCGCTTGCTGCGCGCGCTGGAGACCAATGACGAGCTTATCTTCATGCTCTATTCAGACCCCAATGGCGAAAGCGTGAAGCTGATGGATTCGATTGCCAAGTCTCAGAAGCCCGCGCTTGAGTGCCGGGATGATTTCGGTGAACTTCATCAAGTTTGGATTGCCGATTCGCCGGAATTCGTGGAAAAGATGCAGAAACTGCTTGAACCGTGTGATTTGTTCATTGCCGATGGTCATCATCGTTACGAGACCGCCTGCAATTTCAAACGGGAAGCGCTCGACAAAGGCTGGAAACCGGTCGGAAAGCAGGGCTTTGACCATCGCATGATGGGCTTGTTCCCGATGGAAGACCCGGGCCTGGTGATTTTGCCCACGCATCGCTTGATTCAGAACGTGCAAAACTTCTCAGCCCCAAAACTCCTCGCTGCATTAGCCGCGAATTTTACCATCACGCCGCTGTCCAGCGAAGAAGCCCTGTTCGCTCGTATGGATGCCGAGAAGACGGATCAAGTTTTCGGCATGAAAGCAATCGGCACCAAAGACAATTTCTACTTCCTGAAATCTAACGAGCACGGCGGACCGGATCGCACGTTGGGTGTGACGATATTGCACACGACGATTCTCGAAAACGAACTCGGCATTGACGCCAAGACACTTTCTGCGGGCACGCACGTTGACTACGTTCGTTCGCGTCAGGAGTCGATTGATGCCGTCGGCAAGAACGGCATTCAGGCCGCGTTTATTCTCAATCCGACCAGTGTCGACGATGTGAAAACCGTCGCCGCCGCAGGCCAGAGAATGCCGCAAAAATCCACCGACTTCTATCCTAAACTGCTGGCGGGTCTGGTGATGATGAAGCTTGATATCAACAAATAAGTGTCTTTCACCAACGTATATCAGGACGACCGCCGCGCCGAGGCTTATGACAAGCTCGAATTCCCCGGCACGTATTATCTTGCCTACCGTGACTTGCCCGAACTCTTTGTCCGGCATGTTCACGGAGACTTAGCTTTGGATTTCGGCTGCGGTGCAGGCCGTTCGACGCGTTTTTTGAAACAGCTTGGCTTTGACGCGATTGGAATTGACATTTCCGAGGACATGCTGAAGCGCGCGCAGCAGAGAGACCCGGAAGGAGTCTATCTGCTGGCCGAGGATAACGGCAAACTCGAAGTGTTGTTGCAGTCGCATTTCGACTTAATCTTCTCGGCTTTTACCTTTGATAACATCCCGACGGCAGAGCGAAAGCTCGCGCTGTTCAAGACGCTGGCAAGCCATTTGACTCCAGCGGGCAGAATCGTCAATCTCGTATCGTCACCGGATATCTACACTCACGAGTGGGCTTCGTTCACGACCAAGGACTTTCCTGAGAACAAGCTTGCTAAGAGCGGAGACGAAGTGAAAATCATTATGACCGACGTGGAAGACCAACGCCCTGTCATTGACGTGATGTGGTCAGATGAGGCCTATCGCGAACTGTATCAACAAGCGGGACTATCAGTTGTCGAGATGATTTCTCCGCTTGGCAAACCAGAAGAACCTTTTGCATGGAAGAGCGAAACTTCCGTGGCGCCGTGGACGATTTACGTCCTCGGAATTTGATTTGCGTGAACTCGTTTCGGAGGTGGAATCATGAAACGCGCATTGCTCACTTTGCTCTGCAGCCTCTCCGCACTTGCCCAATGGCCGACGGATTCAAACTTGAATCTGTTGATCTGCGACCACACGGGCGAACAGGCTTTGCCCAAGACCGCCGCGCTGTCCGAAGGCGGCTGCTACATCGCGTGGCAGGATCTCTCTTCAGGTAACTACGATATTTATTTGCAAAGACTGAATTCGGACGGAGTGCCGCAGTGGGCAAACCCCTGCGGTATTTTAATTTCCGATCATCCGCAGGACACGTGGCTCACGGACTGGGATATCGCCGCTGACGTCTCCGATAATTGCATTCTGGCCATTAACGATATCCGCAACGGCTCTGACCGCGATATTACGGTTTATAGCATCGGTCCGCAGCAGGAATTCTTGTGGGGTGCTGACGGCATCGCGCTGTCCAACAATGACGGCTTCGAGCCGGACCCGCAAATCGAACCGATGAATAACGGCGATATCGTGTTTGCCTGGCAAGAGGAAACATCCATGCACCTCCGGCGTCTGACCGCACAAGGTGTGGACGTCTTTAATCCACCCACGATTACGTTTACGCAAGCGAACGGTGTCTCGATACCGCGACTCGCCGCAGCGGATTCGGGAGCCGTCATACTCTCTTATCTGGCGCAGCAGGGAACGCAATTCACTTCGCCGCGTCATCTGTATTTGCGAAAATACGCGCAGGACGGCACGCCGCTCTGGAATCCCAACGGCGTACCTATCATGACACAAAACGGCATTGGCATACAGATGCGGCCTGACGTGCTCTATGACGGAAGCGGAGGAGCGTTTTCCTACTGGTACGATGCGCGCGGAAACGTGCATCATTGCTATGTCCAGCATGTCAACGCGGCTGGAAACGTCGAATGGATTACCGACGGAGTGCAGGTGGATTTGTCCGCGAACGAGTTGCAGATGTCGCCGTCGGCCATTCGTGTTCCGGCAGGTGTGGCTATCTTCTATCAGACGGCAAACACGAATCAGTCACAGGGCGGATTGGACGCGCAGCTGCTCGATGTGAACGGTGCGAGATTGTGGAATGCCAACGGCTTGACGATTGCACCTCTCTCGCCGGAGCCGTGTTTCAACGTACGCGCGTTTTTGCAGGACGAAAGCTACACAGTCTTCTATTCGCAATACGCGCCCGGCAGTCAGATTAACACACTCCTGCGCGCAAGCCAACTCAGCCAGGATGGTGTGCCCAACTGGACTCCGACCGTGAAGGAGCTGTGCTCGGTGGTGAGTGAAAAGGGCAGACCGCACGCCTGCATCACTCCGCTAAATCAGATTGTCGCCGCATGGCCGGACTCGCGGACGGCGACAATGGACATCTTTGTGCAGAACATCAATGCCGACGGAAGTCTTGGACCCAACACGTTTCTGCCGCCGCAGATTATCATTTCTTCGCCGCACGACAACGAGATTGTACACAACCCAGATATCAACTTGGTTTTTGAAGTATTTAACTATTTTATCGATCCCGAATTCGGTGACGGCTATGTGTCCATTCAATTGAATGATCAGGACGCGGTGACGACCGATGAAGTCGCGCCCTTTCCGCTCACATTGCGTACGGGTGAGAACTCAATCATTGTGGAAATTCTCGATCTGGTGTTTCAGCCGCTTGAGCCGCGCGTAATGGATTCGGTGATTGTGAACTAT
>JABWCQ010000034.1 GCA_013360195.1 bacterium | reverse complement strand
AGCAGCGTGTCGCCTTGACCGGTTGGATTTAGCGTCGGATGATACGGCCCGCTCTCGTGACCCCACCAATTGTTGCGCGCGTCTATGCGGACGGGGTACGCAGAATTCATGCTGACGCAATTCCCAAAGTTACCAGAGATGATATTATTGACAAGACGCGGTGTTCCACGAGTATTAGATCGGAGAACACTGCCGCCCTCTGCGTCCATACTTGAGTTTCCAACAAAAGTATTGAACTCTACAATTGCATCTGCGTCACCAAACGCAAACAACGCGCCACCGAGAATGTTTCGATTATTGCGAAAGATGTTGTGCGTCATCAAGTTCCCGTTTCGATTATTGATAATAAGCGTGCCCGTGACTGTTGAGGTAGAATTATCTTCGAGAATATTGCCCCGGAAGAAAGTTTCACCATATGGTCCGCCAATAAACACAGAGGGAAATGGTGCGTGCTCGTCGTGAAAGACACACCTTTCAACAACGCCCCAGAAATCACTTACGTACAGGTCATTGCAGAATCCAGTTTCTGGAGTCGAGTTTTCTATAAACTCGCTTGCAACGACGCGTCCCCATCCACCATAAACGGCGACACCTCCAACACCGCCAGTACAGCGTGAAACGCGAAGCGATTCCAATTCCACATGACTTGTCAGCGCATTGATCGCCGCGGTAGCCATGCCACAGGAAATGTCCTCAAAACTGGTATTCCGCACCGTCAGCGTACAATGGCTTGCGTAAACACCACCACCCCATTCCAACGCTTGGCAGCTATCCAGAACAGAATTGCAGAGTTGAACGTGCGCATCTCGCTGCCACGGAGTACCGCTGACAAAGAGCCCACCACCATAGAAGGCAGATCCTCCGGTCAATCTGCAGTTATCAAACTTGACATTAGAACGATTAACATAGACACACCCTCCGGCTTGTGTTCCATATAATTCATCATAGGTTCCCGTGGCTCCGCGAAGTGTCAAACCGACCAAGGTGATGTTCTGTTCACCATGACAAAAAATCGCCGCGCTTGAAGAATCCTCGAAGTCCACGGGCGCTTCAATGGCAGTGCGATCAGTCCAGCTTTGGTCACCATCCACAATCATACGACTACCTAGTGTCAGGTTGCGCCCAAACGGAGTTATTGGGCCCAAATGACTTCCTTCTTCAAAGACGATGACATCTCCGGAATGGCTCTCTGCGATGACGAACGAAATCGGAACACCGACAGGGACAAACAGAGTGTCGGCATTTATGGCTTCAATAAATGAACAAAGAGTTATAATGGTCATACGCATCCACATATCACATCTCCAAAGTAAGCGCCCCCGCGAAATATCGCAGGGGCGCTGTACGGGTTTTTATTGAGCGCTGCAATTCGGCAGTGTTGTGCCGATATCGGCAAGATATGCTTTTCCTGTGCCTGACCCATAACCTGAGACCCATGAATCAAACAGGACATTTGCTCCTGAACTCAGTGTGTGACCGGACGAAGTCGCCGAGTTGCCGTTGCTGGCATCCACTTGGTCTTCAAACTCAGGTCCGCTAATCCAAGTATAAGCGCTAATTGTACCAATAGTAGGCGCGCAGACACGTATCTTGTGAGTCCCGGTGACAGTAATATTCGGCCACGAGTCAATCGGTCCATTTCCAGTATGTACATGACTGTCGAAAGTTGCGTAGGCATTCGCGAACCAGAATACCATCAGCGCAAATGCCGGGAGTATTCCCGTAATGTGCTTCGTTTACATCGTTGCCTCCGTTTCGTTATACATTCAAAGATCAACTTGTCCTTGCGCAAGGGACGATGTTCAATGTACGCATTGCAACGGGGGGGGGTCAAGCGAAAGTGACCCGAGTTTGATGTTGTGTGACAAAGCAGCTTTGTCATATAATACAACATTTTGATTCTCGAATACTGCAACCTGTCAACGTAATTTAGATAGCACTCTCCTCTGAATTCAGACTCCCACCTTCGGACACAATTTCGCCAGCGTGCATTCCGCGCAATTGGGTTTGCGCGCGTTACAAACTTTGCGGCCATGCCAGATCATCGCATGCGAGAAATTTATCCAAACATTCTGCGGAAGAAGCTGCATCAAGTCGCGCTCAATTTTCACTGCATCCTCGCTCTCGCTCAAACCCATGCGATTTGACAGCCGTGTCACGTGCGTGTCCACCACGACTCCCGATGCGATTCCATATGCCGTGCCTAAAACCACGTTGGCCGTTTTGCGGCCAATGCCGGGAAGTTTGACAAGCTCCTCAAGCTCACGAGGCACAACGCCACCGTAGTTTTCTACGATGGCGCTCGCGAATCCGAGAATACTCTTGGCCTTGTTGCGAAAGAAGCCGGTTGACTTGATGATCTCCTCGATTTCCTCCTGCGTGGCCGAGGCAAGCTGCTTCGGAGTCGGATACTTCTTGAACAACACCGGAGTGACCATGTTCACGCGCTCGTCCGTGCATTGTGCGCTCAGGATTGTCGCCACCGCAAGCTGGAACGCGTCTTCATGCGTTAACGCGCACTCGGGTTGAGGATAGAGTTTGAATAACTCGTCGGCAATCTTTTGCGCGCGAGCGGCAAGCCTGCTCATCTATTTCAGCAATGCAAGCTTGCGCGTAATTACAAACTGCTCCGCTTCCACACGCAGGAAATAGAGCCCCGACGCGAACGCGCCGCCGTCAAAGGACATGTGATATCTTCCCGCTTCGCGCGTTTCGTCCAGCAAGGTCGCCACGGTCTGTCCAAGCTCGTTTGTGACTCTTGCCGTCACGCGCATCCGCGCCGGAATATCAAGCGTGAAATTCGTCACAGGATTGAACGGATTCGGAAACGCCGGGCTGACATAGAAGACCGACGGCAAAATCGCATCGTCCGCAGAACTGCCGACGTCAATCGTGAAACTGCCTGCGCTTTCGACATAAGTCCCAAGCGGATCGAGAGCTGTGGCAAGCCGGATGCGCGCATTGACGGTGGTTTGACCGCGCGGCGTCCACATGTAGCTGCCGTCATTCTCTGTTCCCGGCGAGAGAAGCTCCCAGTTTCCGTCCGGATAGTTACGGTTCAGCAGCACGCGGAATCCACCTGTGAATTCCGCGGCAGACCACGTAATTTCGTACGGTGTGTCCAGTCGCACCACTTCCCCGCCGTTGGGAGTCAGCATTGTCATTTGCGGTGCGCGCACGACAAAGTCGTTATCCGAAAAATCCGCAAGCCACGGTTCATCAATACTGACTAAATGCAGTCGGCAGTTCGCTCCGCCGGGCTGCTGCACGCGCCAAATGTAGTAATCCTGATTGGCAAGATTGTCGGCCAGCGTCTCCCAAGCACCATCCGGATAGTTGCGGTTGATCTCCAAAGTCAGCAGGCCGTTTACCAGCGTGCGCTCAAACCAGATTGTGTCGTTGGTTCCGGTGAAAACCGTCTCTCCGCCGTTGGGAGAGAGTATCTGCAAGCCCGGATTCGCGATGCGCGTGTCCGCGTTTGACGTGTCGGCCAAGTCGCCTTGCGTCGCGTGAACAATCCGGAAGCGGGCATGCTCAGTTGGCGGGCCTGAAACAATCCAGGAGTGTGCGCCGTCGTTGGCGATGTTGTTCGCGATCGTCTCCCAATTGCCGCCCGGATAATTGCGATTGAGCGATAGAGTCACGTTTCCGCCGTAGGAAATACCCGACCAGCGCAAAGTTATGGTCGCGCCTGTTGGTAAAATCTCCGTGCCGTTCGGATACAGCATTGAGAAGCTCACGGATCCCGTCGGGATTTCCCACATGCCGCGGCCGTGTGTCGCCACACGCAGCTTGCCCGTCTGTGTTTGCAGCTCCATGTCGTCTACGCGCACGACCGGCATGCCGTCGCCGAAAATTTCCCACGTCGCACCGTTGTTGATACTGCGGAAAACGCCCAAGTCTCCGCCCGCATACAGAACGGACGGATCGTTCAAATCCACGACAATATCCTGAAACGGAACATTCGGCAAATTGCCTGTGATGTTCGTCCACACGCTGCCGCCCTGTACGGATTTCCAGATATGCCCGCCGTTAAAACCGGACATTGCCACGTACACCGCATTGGGATCATAGGGATCAGGTGTCACACGCGTGACATAATTGTTCGGAAGATTTCCGGTTACATTAATCCATTCGCCATCGGCAGCATCGTACCGCAGCACCGAGCTGCTTGTACCGAGATAGAGTCTTCCCGGCAGCGCGGGCGACGCGGCCAGCACCTGATTGGAATTCCCCACCGTGCCGAGACTCGTCCAACTGCTGTTGCGTCCCTGATTCGGCGACATCCACACTCGTCCGCCGCCGCCGTTGGTCGTTGTGTAAATCGTGTTCGGTGCGAACGGATCCTGCACGATCGGAGTCACCCACGGCCCGCTGCCGATGATACCCGGATTGATCTCGGAGAAACTCTGACAGCCGTCATCCGTGCGGAAACGGTTGCCATTCTGATACTCCACATACACGACGTTGTCATTCGTGTAATCCACCACGCAATATCCGCCGTCGCCGCCGAACACCATATCCCAATCGCCGTCGCCGTCATATTCCGACGTTCCATTGTCTTGAGTGCCGCCGTAAGCGAGCAGCGTGTCAAGCGTGGCGTTGCCCATCGCGTAGTACTGATAGGTATTATAGCCGATGTTCTTCTCGTTCCACGTCTCGCCGAGGTCATAGGAAACGAAAATCCCGCCGTCGTTCACCGCCCAAAGCTGATCATTGTCCTGCGGATGAAACACGAGTTCATGATGATCCGCATGTGAAAACGACGGCTGCCCGAAACTGTGCCACCACCACGACCGCTGCGACCAGGTTTCTCCGCCCGTATAGGTCCGGTAGATATCCAATCCGGCGTTGAACACCGTTGCCGGATCGTCCGGGTGCACGGCAATGGCCATGTCGTACCAGCCCTGACTGGCGTAATGACTCGGTTCGTCATCGTTCGACATCCGCTCCCACGTCTGACCGTTATCCGCCGAGCGATATATGCCGATCATTTGCGACCCGTTGAAATCAAAATCGCCGCTCACTCCGGCGTAAACCACCAGCGAATTGCTGCGGAAAAAGTCCAGCACGATGCGCCCGATGATGGAGGAATTGGGCAGTCCGGTGCTCGTGTATTGCCACGTCAGTCCGTTGTCGGTAGAGCGATAGACGCCGTTCAGGTTCGAGCCCCACGGATAACCCGCCGCGCACAACAGAATGTCGGGATTCTGCGGATCGCGCTTCAGCTCGTTGATATTCCCCGTCCGCACCATCGTGAAATTCGCGCCGCCGTCGGTCGAGCGATACAGCCCTTCGTTGGTCGAAGCCAGCACAATATCCGGATTGCGCGGGTCAATGCTGACTCTCAGAATGCACGTGCTCTGCGAATAATCATAGTCAAGCGCCGTCATGTTCCAGGTCACACCGCCGTCAATGGATTTCAACAGACCGATACCGCCGATTCCGTCGCCATTGAAGTATCCTTCACCCGTGCCAAGAAACATGATGTTCGGATTGGACGGTGAAATCTCGAAACAACCGACGGCAAGGTTCGGCAATTGATCCGTGATCGGATACCAGCTGTCTCCGGCATTGTCGCTGCGAAACAGTCCGCCGCCGACCGATCCTGCGAACATGATTGTGGGATTGTTCGGATGAAACCTTACGACGCGCGTCCGTCCGCCGTGATTAAACGGACCGAGCGGAACCCACGGCTCGTCCAGTGTGGCTCGCGGCATGCGCTCCATCTCAAGCCATGCCTCCCACCGTGCACCCGCCGGCATCACTCCGTCCGGATAGGCACGCTGCTCGATATCATATTCATATCTCTTGAACGGCTTCCAGCCGTGCGAGCGCGGCCACTCGTCGCGCGATTCATAATATTGCTTAAATGGAGTAAGCTGTTCGCCCAGATTGAGTTGACGGACAGGCTGCTGAGCAAAAGCTTGCAGACCGATGAGCAAGGCGAGAAGTAATGTGACGGGAAACATGTGAATTTTCACTTAATAACTATTCTGATAAAAGCGGTGTGATAAGCTCTGCGAACGTTTCGTAGCTGCGGCTGCCCGTTAACTCGTGGCGAATGACACCGGCACGGTCGATAATTAGCGTGTGCGGAATCGAAACTGGATAGGGGTGAACGTCCGTCACTCCCGGTCCGATGATTCCGGAGGTATATTCTACATTGAATTCATCGAGATAGGCTGTGACGGCGGGCACACCTTCGTGCGCGAGTGAGATGCCGATGATTTCCAAACCGTCGTCCGAAAATTCAGTATAGAGTTGATTGAGATCAGGCTGCTCATAGCGACACGGTCCGCACCACGTGTCCCAGAAATTGATCAGGACCACCGAGCCGAACGCATCGGACGCGTTATAAATGGGTCCGCTCACAAGTTCCATCCAAAAGTCCAGAGCTGTTCCTTCGGCCGGATTAAAGGGTTGGGCCGTGTGTTTTCTGTTGCAGCTTCCAAGTATCAGACTTACGACAAGAACGAGGAGGATTGGCAGCCACGTCCACTGACGTGATGACTTTCCCATCGCCCACCTTGCCTTTCTGAACGGTCAGGATAAAGTTGGGTTATTTTAGCAGCAAAACCTTGCCGTTTGCCGTGTAGTTCAACGCCTCGAAGGCGTAGACATAAATTCCTGTTGCCATCCGCGAGGCGTCGAACACAGCTCGATACTCACCGGGTTCCTTATATTCGTCCACGAGCGTCGCCACCTGCCGCCCGGTGATGTCGTAAACCCGGAACGAGACATGCGTCTGATAGGGCACCGCGTAATCAAAGTTTGTTACGGCGTTGAACGGATTCGGATACGCCGCGCTCAAACTGAATTCCGTCGGAATGAATACGCTTCTGTCAACAAAGATCGTGTCGCTTGCCTCGGGGACTTTCCATATGCGACCGAAGTCGTCGGTTGCCAGCAGGTAGTAAACGAAGTAGCGCCCGCGGGGGACCTCGCTATCCAGAATCACGTGACTGCCGGCGAATGCGCCAACCATGCCCACCAGCGTTGAGTCCTCGCCGCCCACCGGTTTTCGCCAAGCCTTCAGCACGTCCATATCCGGTGCGCTGGAGACCGCAAAGCGAACGCTAACACCGGTCTGTTCGAGCCGGCAGAAAAACTGCTGGACGTATCCCTGCGGAAAATACGGCCCGTCAGGAACGTATGGACCGTCAATTTCGCCCATTGAACTGTCACTTCTCCAGAGTAATGGACCGCCAAGGCACTCTGTGCCAATAAGCCATAATGTGTCAAGTGCGGAATGCATCTCCATCGGACTCTCCGTCGTAACGGTGACTCTCGAGTTCTGCCTGTTAACGGAAGAACCTTCAGCAACTTCTCCAGACACTTCAACACTCGCTCGTGAACAGAGGTTGTCGAAAACAAAGTTCGAGGTCGCAAAAGTCCCAGAACTTAAGCGATAGGCCCAAGCCGGAGGACCCTGCAAGAGCAGTTCTACCGAGGCGGGGGTTGGCGTTTGATAAACGGGTCCCAATACTGATCCGTCGAAAGTTCCTATCTGAAAATTGACAAGTCCGGTTTCACAATACTCGGACTCGAGCCACAGCGTATCCAAAATCGAGTTGAAGTAGATGGCATCTAACGCAAAGACCTCACTAAAGGGGTCACCCCACCCACCCCAGTATCCTCTTGCCGACCCGGTTGTGTGTCCGCGCGCCTCGCCGCACAGATTTAGGAATTGGATAGTCTGTTGTGGTTCTGAACCGAGATGCACCCTATACCCCCATGCCGGAGGGCCTTCCACTAATAGCTCCACTGACGGCGGCGCGGGCGGGTAGTAGCCTGTTGGGATCGTGTCCGTTCTCGCAACAAGCAGATCGCGAGTGTTTCCAGTCGGAATGTACGAGACTAAGAATGCAGAATTGT
>JABWCQ010000033.1 GCA_013360195.1 bacterium | reverse complement strand
TAATCCCAACCAAAACCCACGAAGGAAACGTAACTTACGAACCAAATCCCTCCATTAACTTAACTCTAAAAGTGTCCCATTTCTTCTGACGACCAACAGATGGAAATCGAGAGGTGGACATTTCCTCTTCACTTTATCGACTTCGAAACAACTATGGTAGCAATCCCTTTCAACAAGGGTCGGCATCCGTATGAAGGAATAGCTTTTCAGTATTCGCATCACGTTGTCAGCGAAGATGGCACTGTGGAACATCGTGGCGATTATCTGAACACGGTTCAAGGTGCATTCCCGAATTATGACTTTGTAAGGCGTCTAAAAGCAGAGTTGGTTACAGACAATGGGAGTGTGTTTCGATACTCGAATCATGAAAACACCTATTTGAACATGATATACCAGCAGCTTAAGTCTGACGAAGCTGATATTGAGGATCGCGATGTTCTATGTGAATTTGTCAGATCAATTACTCACTCCGTATCAAGCTCTTCGGAGGCGTGGGTTGGCAAGCGCGACATGGTTGATTTGTGTGAATTCGTGAAGCGCTTCTACTATGATCCCATGACTAATGGCTCGAACTCGCTTAAGCACGTGCTTCCGGCAATCCTGAATAGGTCAGATTATCTCAAGACAAAGTACTCCAGACCAATATATGGAGCTGCCGGCGGAATTGTAAGTCGAAATTTTGTTGATTGGCAATGGGTTCAATTTGATGCAAACGGGAAAGTGGTTGACCCGTACAAGCTTCTGCCAAGAATGTTCCAAGATGTCCCAGATAAAGAACTGCTAATCCTAAGTGAGCAAGATGAGCTGAACGAAGGTGGAGCGGCTATGACGGCGTACGCTCGTATGCAGTTTGAAGAGATGTCTGAATATGAAAGGGACGAAATCAGAAAGGCACTCCTGAAGTATTGTGAATTGGACACATTGGCTATGGTAATGCTTTACGAAGGCTGGAGAGAATTGGTCATGAGTTAAAAATGGCGCTCCGTCAGCGCATGTGGTACAAAAGGACCAGAATTATTGAAGTGTAAGTTGAATTGGCGTTGCATTACAACACGGTTGAACTGCAGGGTTCGCTAAACTACATTCGCCTGCCCCGGTAACGAAAATGACTTTGCTTCTGCTACGCTCCGATACGCCGCAAGCAGGTCAGTGTGACGTCCACATGGTACATAAGAATGGCGACAGATCAATGGAAAGGGGACGAAATGCCCAAGTTTGATGTGCTAAGAGAAGTTCGCGAACTTAAGAACCACTTGTCCTATACCAAGAACATTGGGTTTTTCTTTGGCGCTGGCACCTCTTGTGCGCTCGGTATTCCTGATATCTCTGCGCTAACCTGTGACGTTGAGGCTGCCCTCAAGGGTGATCTGCTGAAGGCATTTTGCCTCGTAAAGGACGATCTTGCGGCACAGAGTCAAGGGCGTGCGGTCAACATTGAGGATATCTTGAATCAATTGCGACGAATACGGGAACTCACCAATGAGAGCGACACCAAGATGTACACTGGTATCAGTGGCAAATGCGCTGTGACTATCGATGCCGAGGTCTGCAAAGCAATCTACTCGATCATAACGGCGAAAGAGAGCATAGCCACCTTGGATACGACAAAGAGATTCTTTGCCTGGTACAACCTGCTCTCGCGTGATTACCCCAAGGAAGTCTTCACTACAAACTACGATCTCTTAATCGAGAAGGCGCTTGAGGCCAGCGAAATACCTTACTTCGACGGATTCGTAGGTGCTTATGAGCCCTTCTTCTGGCAGGAGAGCGTTGACCATTCTCCGCGACCGGGCGATCTCACAAAGAACTGGATTCGCGTTTGGAAGATTCACGGTTCATTGAGCTGGTTCTGGCGCCGATCCGAAACGACGCAGTCGTATCGCATCATCAGAATAGGCAATGTTGACCAATCTTCCGATATTAAGAACGAGTTGGTCATATACCCCTCGAAAGATAAGTACGACTCGTCACGCAAGCAGCCCTTCATTGCCTACTTCGACCGAATGAGAGCATTTCTCCTTAGCGGAGAGCTTCTCTTCGCCGTCAGCGGGTATTCATTTTCAGACCAACACGTGAATGAGATCTTCTTCAACTGCATGCGTCAGAACAACAGGCTATTTGTGATTGCTTTTTTGTTTACCGATGCTGATGTCGAACGGCTCCACCGTTCTTGCGGTATGTATCTCAATCTTCATGCATACGGGCCAACGAAGGCGATCATTGATGGCGAGCTCGGAGAATGGCAGTTCAACAAAGATGGTGTAAAACCGAACGAAGTGACAAGCATGTTCTGGAGTGAAGAAAAGTCGCAATTGACGCTTGGCGACTTCAATAAGTTGGTTAGCTTCCTTGTCGCCAGCTCCGGGAAGAAGGATCGTGAAGAATTGGCGGCTAAATGACCAGTAACATCACCTACTTGGGCACGGTAATACGAGTCGACTCGAGCACCGTCGAAGTTGAGATCTCTAATGAGATTCCTTCCGCTGCACCTATCATCAACGGGCGGCTCTACAAAATCGGGCAGATTGGCACGTTTGTCAAGTTTCCGGTGGGTAACATCTGCCTTTATGGCATTGTCGTTGCCGTCAGCAACGTGCCAATGACAAATCCTGACGAGAAACTAGCATTTAGCCCTGGCTCACGGTTCTTGTCCGTTCAACTGGTTGGTGAAAAGGTCGGCGATGAGGACTTTCAAAAGGGCGTCGGAACATATCCGACGATAAACGATGAGGTTCATCTAGTTACAGAAGCCGATTTGTTGGACATCTACGCGAAGAGGAGTACAGGTTCCATAGAACTCGGGACTCACTCCTCATCTGACAACCTTCAGGTGAGTGCTGATGTCCACAAGTTGGTGCTAAGACATTGCGCAATTCTTGGATCAACGGGAAGCGGCAAATCCAATGCAACTGTTTGCGTTATGAAGGCTATTCTACGTGACTACCCTGGATCGAGAATCATATTGGTCGACCCACACGGCGAGTATGCTTCTGCATTTCCCAGCTCTAGGGTGTTCAAGATTAATGACGCAGCACGTCCACTCTATATCCCATTCTGGCTCATGACGTTTGACGAACTTGCGTACTTCTTGGTTGGCGCGGACGCGAAGGATGATCAGCGTCCTGAGTACAGAAAGCTTAGGGAACTGATTGTCGAAAGAAAACGGGCAAACGCTGGGACACTCAAGGCGGGACCCGTGGATCCCAACCGGGTCTCGGCCGACTCACCTATCCCGTTTAGCGTGAGAGAGTTGTGGTATCACATCTATTGGTGGCTGAACGCCACATTTAATGAAGCGACTCAGGAGAAGCAGTCGCAGGAGAACGCTTGCGTTCAAGATAATGGTAACTTTAGAACCCTTACTCCTCCCAGCTTCGCGCCGTATGCCGTTGGGGCCGCCGCTCCTTATAAATCTAAGCACTATCAGGAATTCTATGGGTATGAAAAGCGGCTCATAAGCCGACTCAGAGATTCAGCATATGACTTTCTTTTTCATCCCGGTGAGTACGCAGATCCGACTACCGGAAGAGACTTGAACGATTTGCTCGACGACTGGATCGGGACCGATGAGCGACTCACGATTCTCGATTTGGCTGGAGTTCCATTCGGAGTGCTGGACATCACAGTCGGCCTCATTACTCGTTTTGTCTTCGACAGTATGTTCTGGGGGCGTAATGAGACATACACCGGCAGGCAGCGCCCCTTATTAATAGCATTTGAGGAAGCTCACTATTATCTGAACAAGTCCGAAGGAAACAACTATGCGCGCGAAGCAGTGGAAAGGGTCTTCAAGGAGGGTCGCAAGTTCGGCATCGGTTCTCTTATGATTTCGCAACGTCCATCAGAAATCGCTGATACGATCTTGGCACAGGTTGGCACCTTCATTGCCCTCCGCTTGACAAACGCCAGCGATCAGGGCATTGTGAAATCGTCTGCGCCAGACAATCTAATCAGCTTAATCGACTTGCTCCCTGCTCTCCGAACTGGCGAGGCACTTGTGATTGGCGAGGCGGTCACAATCCCGTCGCGTGTGAGAATCCCACTGCAGGTGCCGAGACCGACGAGCGAAGACCCCAAGCTCGTGGAAAGCTGGCTCAAAACATTTGCTCGTGACGCAGAAGACTACAAGACGGTAGTGACTTCGCAACGAGAACGAAAGCTGAGGAGGTGAACATGAATAAGGAATATGTAGATTCATCAATGATTTCGACAATCGGCTACGAGCCTTCATCCGGCACGCTCGAAGTTGAATTTCGATCAAGTGGACAGATTTGGCAGTACTACGATGTCCCCGAGGCAACGTACAACGATCTCCGTGCAGCTGGTTCACTCGGCAAGGCGTTCAACTCAATGATCAAAGGTCAATTCAGGGAGGCTCGAGTCGGATGATTGGGACGCTGCTCTTCGCCAGCGCAATTGGCACCAAAGGACTAGTACGACCACGTTTTAGAACCAAGGTGTACGTACAGTGGCGCGTTCAATGCAACACGGTCAGGCCGCATAGCTCGCCGGGCTCCAAGCCCCGGTACAGGAAGCAAGTGTAATCCTAACACTGGCACAGAAAATGGGGGCAGACCAATGCAACTGACCTTACAGAAAATGAGGTACACATTTTTCTGGGGTACAATGAAAACCCTTGTATTTTGAAACATTCAATTCTATCTTAAAAATCAGCACGGAGATTTCTTGTAACTTGATTAGGAGCATATCAGATGAAAGTTAAGGAATTGTTTTTGTTATTGTTTTGTGTGTTTCAAGGATTTTCTTCGTCCGCACGAGCGCAAGTGACCTTTACGGATCACTTGATAGTTTCCAATTTCGACCTGCTATATGTATCGTCGCTGTCCGCAGTTGACCTGGACCAGGATAATGATCTTGACCTCTTGGCCACCGGCGTGTTTTCGAACGATGTGGCATGGTTCGAGAACAACGGCTCTGGTGTATTCACGACCCGGCTCATCTATGGGACTCTGAACGCTGCTACGGACGCAAAGGCGGGTGACGTTGACCATGACGGAGATACTGATGTGGTTGCCACCTCGAGGACTCTGGATGACGTCGTATGGTTTGAGAACAACGGGACGAACACTTTCACCTATCGCCTTGTAAATGGTACTTTCGACGAAGCACTCGAGGTGGCTCTTGGCGACCTGGACGGGGATCTCGATCTCGATATCGTCGGCGGCGCTGGAAACGAGCGGGTCACGTGGTGGGAGAACCTGGGCGGCGGGAGTTTCACCGAACACTTGATGCCGACGAACCGAACCGATGCGACAGTTGCAATTGCAGATTTCGATGGTGACGATGATCTCGATGTTGCGGCAAATGGTGGGAGTGTCACAATCTGGTATGAGAACCTCGGTGCAGACTCTTTTTCAGAGAATTTCATAGCAAGTGGTAACTACGACAAACTTCTCACTTCCGACTTGGATTCAGACGGTGATCCGGACCTGATTGGACAAAATGAAATCTCTACTCCTATGAAGTGGTGGGAAAACGACGGAACGGGCACGTTCGCCGAACATCCAATCTCCTCTTCGAGCGCGGGCTATGATTTTGATGTTGCGGATATTGATGGGCTGAACGGGCTAGACGTCGTAGCAAACGGCTCAAATATCGAATGGCTCGCGAACGACGGATCAGAAGGTTTCAGTTCATTTGTCATTGCGCCAGGTGAAGAAGTCGTCGCGGCTGGAGATTTCGATGGAGATGGCGATATAGATATCGCGAGCGCAATGAATGATATCACATGGTGGGAGAATCTTCGCCCGCCGCTCCTCGGGGCCATAGACGATCTGGCTATTCTCACTGGCGCCACCCCTGACGATGTCGTTCTGTATTGGTCGCCTGCCGCGAATGCTTCTACTTATCAAGTTCACGCATCTCCGAACTACAGCTTCACACCGGATTCCACAACCCTTGTTACCACAACCACTGATACCATGTTCACACACTTCGGGATAGTGCCGGCGGTTGACCGCAACTACTACGTTGTGGTCGCCCTGCCTTAGTGCCGACACAATTGATCTTCCGCCTGCATTGTTTCGTGTAGCCCATTATTCACATAAAACCCTACAAGGATGGACCTATGAACGTGCGCGCGCTTTTGTCGTGTCTGCTTTTTGCCTTATGTATGTCCAATGCACTGGGAGCGATCCGAATGGTCCCGAGTCAATATGCTACAATCCCTTTGGCACATTCGGCGGCCGTCAATGGTGACACGATTCTAATTGCAGCAGGAACATATCCTGACCAAGTTGACCTGTCCAAGAGACTGACTATCATTGGCGCAGGGTACAACCTGACGAGTATCACCGGCTACTACACGTTTCAAACAGGCTCGGCGCGAACGGTCTCAGAGGGACTAAGATGCCAGAAATCAGTTAATTCTGGATCAAACTCCCAGTCCGGTGTTTGCATGCTACAGGGGACAGTTGACTCTCTGATTTTCCGCCGCTGTTACTTCTCTGAAACAGGTACCGGCAACCTATATGGCAATGCGTTCAAGAGACATACGGGAACAACAGGGGGAAGACTCTATTTCGATGGCTGTATTTTCAGCGCAGGCGGCTACAGCAACAACTACAACTCATTCGCTCTTTGGCTGGACGGCGAGTCCGCCGTTCTCACGAACTGTCTTATTGTAGATTGGAATGGAGTGGCTGACCCTTCCTACCAGTCGCCGTTTTTCGGCTCTTTCGCCGGGCTGACTGTGAATAATTGCGTTTTTCTGGGTTATCGGAGCATGTTTTATCAGGGGCAGGGGGGTGTGGCGGCGCAATTCTACAACTCCGCTGTTTACGACACCGCGTCCACCGGCGCCTTTATCTGGAACTTACCGGTGGGCAGCACGCTGGATTATTGCGCCAGCGAAGGCGCAGTCCCCTCGGGCGCAACGAATCACCTAACTCTGACGTCCAATCCATTCGTCAATTACAACCGAGCCAGCAATTACCAGCACGGTACGAGTGACTTGCACCCCGCTCTAGGCAGTGATCTTATTGATGCCGGTCATCCGGACGGGATCGACATCCTCGACGGCACACGGATGGATATCGGACTGTATGGCGGGCTATCGCATTTCACCGACGGCGGTATTCCCAACTACCCCTATGTCGAAAGCCTGACCGTTCCGCCGATGATAACGACCGGCAACGACTTGCAAATAAACGCTGTCGGCAGGGTCGGCCGAGGCTACTAAGATGCTGCACAAAGTAGTCATCATTGTATTCGCCGCAATTGTCTCGGTGCACGCGACGGTCATTGACTCAGCCGAGTACTATGTTGACCAGGATCCGGGCGTCGGGCAGGGCGTTAACATTCCAACAACCCCCGATACTGTCGTGGCTCTTTCCGCGTCAGTGGATGTGGGATCACTTGCTCCCGGCCTGCACATTGTGGGACTCCGAGTGAGAGACAATAGAGGTCTCTGGAGCCTTGCGGATGTTAGGTTGTTCTACCTCATAGGCACAGAGCATGACGACCATGAAGTATTGGCCGCCGAGTATTTCTTCAATCAGGATCCGGGTGCCGGAAATGGCGTGAGCCTGGCCATTACGCCGGGTGCTGAGATTTCAGTGACAGCTTCGCTGGATGTAGATGCACTCGCCAACGGACTGAACACGCTGTATCTTCGTGTCCTGGATGATCGAGGGCTGTGGAGCCTTGCCGATTCAAGACAATTCTACAAGCTTTCACTGAATCCGTCACAGCCGGATATCGTGGCCGCCGAGTATTTCTTCAATCAGGATCCGGGTGCCGGAAATGGTATCAGCCTGGCTGTAGCTGCTGCGCCGAACATTGCAATCTCGGAATTGATTGACATTAGCAGTCTACCGTACGGACTGAACAGTATCTCGTTGCGGACCAGAGACTCGCGTAATCTTTGGAGCATGGCAGCTTCAAGGGTCTTTTATACCCTGCCCGATTTCTCCGGCACAAGCGATCAACTCCTGGCCGACGCTGAATACTATGTCAACGTAGATCCGGGTCCCGGTAACGGTATTCCTTTCCTGCCGGAAGACGGTGCATGGGACGAAGACGTTGAAGAAGTCTCTGAATCTATCGCTGGCATCCCAATAGGCAGGCATGTCTTAGGCGTTCGCTTTCGGGATAATCGGGGGCAATGGTCCGGCACTGTGATCGACAGCTTCGTTGTTGGGCCACTGCTTACTATCCTGCCTCAAAGTCCCCCCGTGCTGAACTGGCAAGGTGAAAATGCCGGAGCCATGACTTACATCTGGCGCGCAACTCAAACAAATGGACCATTTGCGGTAATAGACTCGACGACTACGAATAGCTTTACCGACAATGAGAATCCAGTGGCGCCGTCTCAGCGATTCTACCATGTCACGCAGCAATTGACCACCGCCGCAAACAGATATCGATTGCCCGACCCAACCTTTGACGCAAGCCAGCTCGATCGCGTTGGATCACCTGACAAAGTGTCAAGCGCTGCGAACACCAGGAAAGGACGCGCTAGCGAAAAAAACACAGGAGGGAATTAGCGCACAACCAGCGAGAACCGCACAATTTCTGTCGTTGAGATCTGCATCGTCGCTCAAGTCGAAGCCACACATGTGAACAAGTTCAAGTCCTGATTACTTTCCGCACGCTCTCGCTCCGACAATTAGCCCAATGTCGTCTCAAAGTCACTCCAAAGGGTATTGAAAACTTAGAGTTTTGAGGCCGTTGGAAGGCGTGCATACGGGAAACCGTATCGGGGGTTCGAATCCCCCTCTCTCCGC
>JABWCQ010000032.1 GCA_013360195.1 bacterium | reverse complement strand
CCTAGCCCCCCCGCTAAAGCGAGGGGGAAGACAGAGACCCCCCCTAGCCCCCCCGCTAAAGCGAGGGGGAAGACAGAGACCCCCCCTAGCCCCCCCGCTGAAGCGAGGGGGAAGACAGAGACCCCCCCTAGCCCCCCCGCTGAAGCGAGGGGGAATAGGAATACACATGCCGTGATTAGGTTTTATGAATCTCCACGGTGGAGTGGACGATGCCGACATTCTTGGGTAAGAGAAGTTTGAAGTGGTCGGGAGTATGGTCATAGGGAGTTGAGACGACCAGTTCGCAGGAGAGGAGCCCGGGGCCGATGGACCAGACATGGATATCGGCGACCTTTGTGCCGGGGTCTTTCTCGATGGAGCTGATGATTTGCTCGATGATTGCCTGCGGAGCCTGCCGGTCGAGGAGAACTTTACCGGAATCATAGAGCAATCTGACAGCCCAACTGCTGACGAGAATCGAGCCGACGATTCCCATGACGGGGTCCATCCAAATCCAGCCGAAGTATTTCGCGGCCAGCAGTGCGGAGATGGCCGTGATGGAGGTCAGCGCATCGGCGAGGACATGAATATAGGCCGCACGGAGATTGTGGTCTTCATGATGCGAATGGTCATGACCGTGTTCATGAGGATGGTGGTCGTGATGCTCATGATGTCCATGGTCGTGGGAATGCCCGAGAATCAGCGCGCTGACGCCGTTTACCACCAGACCGACAACCGCGACGGCAATGGCCTGATTGAAGACAATGGGAACGGGATGCAGGAGGCGCATGACGCTTTCATAGGCCATGATGAAGGCAAAGAGCGCGAGCAGCGTGGCACTGGTGAAGGCGGCGAGCGCATTGATCTTGCCGGTGCCGAAACTGAAGCGGGAGTCGTTGGAGTATTTTCGTGCGAGGATGTAGGCGATGTAGCTCAGGAAGAGCGCGAGGGCATGCGAGGCCATGTGCAGGCCGTCCGCGAGCAAGGCCATTGAGCCGTAGAGGATACCGGCGGTGATTTCGACAATCATCATCGTGAGTGTGATGAACACGACGACGAGCGTGCGTTTTTCACCGGCGCGGGGAATGTCCTGGCCGAAAGTATGGGAGTGTGATAAGGATTTCATAAATTCACAAATAGAGAGCCCCGCACAAAACTGCGGGGCTTTGCCTATATTATTTGCAAGCCATGCGGGCTAACGTGTCGGCGCGGACTGATAAAGTGCGCCCAACTCAAAGCCGTGGAACTGAACTTCCTGATCTTCACAAAAGAGTTCCATCACCAGTTGGTAAGTACCAGCCGGCAATTGGGCGCTGATCGTTTGCACGGAGGGACTTCCCGGCAAGGCTGCGCCGGTCGTAATAGAAGAGGCGACGACCTGTTCAGTGTTTACATTCACAATGTCAACCCGAATGGTGGTGTAATTTTCGAATTCATCCTCATCCACGGTGTTAACTTCCCCCACGGTTCCCCAAAATGTCACGATAGACGGAACATTCAAGGAGAAGTTGGGCGTCGAAAACTCGGATTCATCATCCTCGTCAATTGTAATGACACTGGTCTCGCGGTGGATGAATGACGTGACTTGTCGCGCAACAAACGAGTTGATGAAGTTATTGGTCGAGTTGATGAAATCGGTCAGGCTTTCGGGCGTATGTATGCCCAGTTTTCTCGCGGAGTCAGCAAGACAGGCGATGAAGGCGAACGGGACAGACGAGATGAACTGCCGGGGATTCATCCATGTATCGTTGTAGGACAGGCTCATCCAGACACCGTCTCCTTCGGGGTCGAGAAAGTCGGACGGTGCGAGCGGATTCCACGTGCCGAGAATGACTTCAAACACGCCGTCGGTAACGGTGACGTCCTGCCATTCCGACCACACGGGGGGGCCACCGACGGGCGAGGAGAAGATATGGAAGCCGATTTCATACACGCCGTCGGGCATGACGTTGCCTTCGAGGTCGGTGAAAATCGCTTGATAGGTCATCGTGGTCGGCACGATCGCAAAAGCGGAGGTGACGAACAGGACAGCGGCAAACAGTAGGGCTGCGAATTTCATGTAGAAATCCCGGTATGTAGAATGGTTACTTAATCAGAGTGAGTTTGCGAACCTGAACACGAGACTCGTGCGACAGACGAGCGAAGTATTGTCCGCTGGGGACGGACATGCCGTGGGAGTTTTTGCCGTCCCACGTCAGCTCGTATTCGCCGGCGGTCAGTTGTGACAGGTCGAAGGTGCGGACTTGCTGCCCGAGCAGATTGTAGATCACCAGAGTCGCTCCGCTGCTTTTGTCGAGCGTGAACGGGATGACCGTCGTTGGATTGAAGGGATTGGGAAAGTTCTGTCCCAAGGCGAATTCGAGCGGCACAAGTCCGGGAGTCTCGCTTCCGGAGGGAATCTGAATGGTCAGTTGACGAATAATCCGGACGAAACTTGGCGCGAAGGCAACACCGGACTGGCCGGTCGTCGAGGGCGTGACGATGGGCTGTCCGGCAAAACCCTTGAATGCCGCAATGGAAGTTGTTCCGGGGCTATTGGTGCTCAGAAACTGTGCTTGCTTGACATTTTGGGCGAATAGGAGCCCGGATGAAAGGCAAATCAGGACAGTTGCAAGGGTAAGTTTCAGGGACAACGTTTCGCTCTGTGGCATATGATATGGGATTGGACATGCGGCGATGACCAGAGGAGTTTGGCCGCAAGTTAAAAATTAGCTGAACTTAGATTCAATGCTGATGAATCGTGCACACAGGATTCAGCATTCAAAACTAACCATTTGGGTTATGAAAGTCAAGGCTGAATGTGAACTTAGGCGCAATTTCGAGGCCAAGCGGGTAGATTTCGGTTGAAAGCAGGTGCAAGCGAACAAGGAGTCCTCTCGTTTGCCGGTAGCTTGCAGAATGCGAGGGTTTTGTTAGTTCATAAATTTATGTTAAAACAATAATTAAAATATAGGTGCCCCAAGCGCTAAAATTGAGAAAATTTTTTAGACGGCGGACGGAGGTTTGCAAACTGGCAGTGTATGGAATATATTAGATATGTTTTGCGTATATCTTGAATTCGTGGGAACCAATGGGAAAACCTAAAATTAGCAGAGGGAAGACAGTATGAAGAAGCTTTGTGCGGTCTGTATGATGCTGGCAGTGGTCATTTCGGTGGCCTTTGCTGGCAAATCTGACGTGAAAGAAACTCCTGTTTTGAAACAGGCCGAGGTTGTTGACCTCGAAAAGGCTTTGATGCTTTACGAAGAAGGTCTGGACATGACCGAAGCCGAGAAGGCCGCGGTTATTGACTACTTGGGTCTTGATCGTGAAGCGGGCGGCGACGGCGCAATTGACGCGGTAGGTGGACCGGATGCATACGGGTACACTTGGTTGGATAATCAAGCGCCAGATACGGCGACGTTTGCCTGGCAAGAAATTTCGGGGACGGGAACTCTCCTCGCCGCAGCCAGCAATGCAGACGGCGGCACGAACCCTGTTGCGTTCAGCTTCAACTTCCCCTTCTACGGCTCGGGCTACACGGGTGCCAACGTGACGACCGACGGTTTGATTCAGTTTACAGTTGCTGCTACAGCGTTTTCGAACACTTGTGCGCTGCCTTCAGCGGCTCGTGGTCCTGCGGTAATGGCGTTCTGGGAAGACCTTGACTCGCGTCGCGGCGGAACCGGAGCTTTCGGAACGGTGAGTGACTCTGGTGGCGTTTACTTCCAGGATTTTGGAACACACGTTATCGTCCAGTGGGATTCGGTTGGCCGATTCTCCCCATCCTTCATGCATGTGTACACATTCCAGGCGATTCTTTATCCTGACGGCAAGATAAAGTTGCAGTATCTTGATTTGAACCGCTATGGTACTTCAACGACGGAGCCTTCTCCGACGGTTGCCATCCAGGGCGTTGGTGCTGGCAACGCGTTGACGTATTACTGCTCAACGACAGCGAACATCGCCGGTAACCTAACAGGCCGTGCGGTTTGGTTCTTGCCGCCGCTTGTTGCTCCGAGCGGCCGTTGCTGTTATCTCGACGGTGGTGTTGGTGCCTGTGCTGAACTCACGGGTGACGAATGTGCTCTGTTGGGTGGACAGTGGGGTGGTGCAAACACCACGTGTACAGCTAATCCGTGTCCGACCGGCCGTTGCTGCTATGTTGCCAATGGTGCAGATCAATGCGCGACGAACATTCAGCTTGAATGTAACGCGTTGGGCGGTGTGTGGACAGCCGGCCAGAATTGTGTCGACAATCCTTGCCCGACGGGCCGCTGCTGCTACAACAACGGCAACGACTGTGCGCAAGTAACGCAGCTGCTTTGCACGACCCTTGGCGGCACGTGGTCAGCGACGGCAACGTGTGCGGCCAATCCGTGTCCGTTGACAGTTCCTGGAGGTTCAGACTGCGCGTCTGCAGTTGCGGTCGGAATTGGTGCGAACTATGCCGGCACGACGACCGGCGGCGTTGACAACGATCCGGGCTTCCAGTGCGCATTGGGTTCGACGGATCCTTATGAAGGTTCCAACACGGCGCCGGATAAGTGGTACAGCATTGTCGGCGATGGCACGACCATTACCGTTTCGCTTTGCAATCCGGGTACGAGCTATGACACTCAGATCGCAGTCTTCTGCGGCGAGTGCAGCGCTTTGAACTGCGTCGCAGGTAATGACGATGCAACGTGTTCATTCAGCGGCCTCCGTTCGACCGCCAGATTCTGCTCGAATGCCGGTTCTGTCTATTACGTCGTGGTTGACGGTTGGGGCTCAGGAAACGGCAACTACGAACTTTCCATCGTTAGTGACGGCGTTCCGTGCACGGGTGCCATCAACTGTTCACCTCTTGGCCGCTGCTGCTACACCGATCCGACGGGCGCTCCTGCTTGTGCGGATGTGACGGCTGCCGAGTGTGAATTGCTGGGCGGCGATTTTGATGCCAGCACCACCTGTGCGGACGGTGGTCCGTGCGGCGGTAGCTGCTGCTATGTCCTTCAGGGCGAAGGCTTCTGCGGCGACGAAGCGGTCTGCATAGATAACGCGCTTGAATCCGAATGTGCGGCCTTGGGCGGCACGTGGACGGCCGGCGGCAACTGCGTGGACAACACCTGCCCGGATCCGAATCCTTGCACTTGCTACTGCTCAACCTTCCCGAATTCGCATGGCATTCTGGCTCTCGACAATACGACCTATCCGATCGCTGACGTAACGGTGAACAGCTTCACCATCAACGTTCCGATCGAATACCAGATTACCGACTTGAACGTCAGCATCGACGCTGTCCATACGTTTGACGGCGACGTCGAAATCCGCCTGATGTCCCCGTTGGGCACAGAAATCATTCTGTCCGACAATCGCGGCGGCGGCGGTGACAACTGGACCTGCACGGAATTTGACGATGAAGCTGCGAATGCAGTGGCCTCCGGTTCGGCACCGTTTACGGGTTCGTGGATTCCAGATAACGCACTGTCCGCATTTGACGGTCAGAACGCAGTCGGTAACTGGACGATTACGTTTGATGATCAGGTTGGCGGTGATTTCGGATACGTCATCGGCGTTTGCCTGAAGTTCGAGTACGACGAGATTCTGCCGGTTGCTTTTGGCAGCTTTGACGCTGTAGCGGGCAACGGATTGGTGACATTGAACTGGAACACGCTGTCCGAGTCGAACGTGGCGAGCTTCGAAGTGCTTCGCGACGGCGGCAAGGTTGCGGACGTAACGGCTGAGAACAGCGCGACCGGCGCGACGTACAGCTATGTTGACAACGGCTTGACCAACGGTGTGACCTATGATTACACGCTGGTTTCGGTGGACGTCAACGGCGACCGCGCGACGCTTGCCACTCTGTCGGCCACGCCGAGCGCGTCGGCGGTTATCACGGAATACGCCTTGCATCAGAACTACCCGAACCCGTTCAACCCGACGACGAACATCGCGTTCGACATGGTTGAAGCGGGCAAGGTGTCAATCAGCGTTTTCAACGTGATGGGCCAGAAGGTTGCCGAGATCGTGAACGGCAATATGGAAGCGGGCCGTCATGTTGTGAGCTTTGACGCGACGGGTCTATCGAGCGGTCTCTATCTGTATAAGATGGAAGCCAACGGCTTCACGGCTCAGTCGAAGATGGTGCTGATGAAGTAGCCAGCGTTGACGCTGGACCCGATGAGCTGACGCGAACGCGAAAGCTTATTGGAAAGCCTTGAGACAGCGCGGGGCGAACCGAGATGGTTCGCCCCGCTTTTTTGTGGTGCATTTCGTGAGGTGTAATGGAAAACAATCAGACGCATAGTGACGAATGCATTATACAGTTCAAAATATGTTGCAAGAGGTCAACTTATAATCAAGTTAATGCAAGTATCCCATTGAGGTTTCATATACGAACAATTTTCAAGTCTTTGCAACGAACTTGCGGGTCAGTGACACTAAGCAAAAAATTTCACATACGAATGGAATTCGTTGTTTTTTCATCATGCGAGGAGTATATTAAGCATACTCGATAGGACAAGAATCTGTGCCTACATTTGACCGTTCCGAAAACAGAGGAGAGTAAGATGAGAAAATTAATGGCATTGTGTTTGGTGCTGGCTATGGTCGCAAGCGCGGCGTGGGCAGCGAATGTAACAAAGCCCGTAGTAAATGTGAGCAACGTTGCGCCGGTATTGGTCAGCGACGTTCAAATGGATGCGGTGAAATCCGCACTATTAAAGTATGAAGCCGGAGAATTCCTGACGGCCGGCGAAAAGTCAGTATTGGAGACTTACTGGAATTCGCAGGACAGCCGTTATGAGGGCAACGGTCTGGACGCGACCGGCGGTCCGGATGCCTATGGTTACACGTGGGTGGACAATGCGGACAATCCGAATGACGCACCCTATGAGTGGATGGAACTATGCGGTGATCCGTCGGCTTTCGACGGTCCGAGCGGCGATGATGCAGCGATTTTGGCACCATTAGGTTTCAACTTCACGTATTATGGAACCGTGTACACGGGAGTGTATCTGAGCACCAATGGTACAATGAGTTTTGGCACATCGTTCTCGAATTGGTCGAACGTTTGTATCAACACAACCAACACGAACAACATGATTTGCGCGTATTGGGATGACATGATTACAGCTGGCGCGAGCAATGGCTGCAACGGCAACGGCACAACGCCGTTCATTCGCTATTGGAGCGACAATGCCGGCCACTTCATTGCGCAGTACCAGAAGATGGATCCATACTCCGGTACGGGTGTGACGACCTTCCAGGTTCACATTCGTTCAAACGGAACGATCAAGGTAGTTTTCAGCGACGATCCAACGGAATATACGCATGCGTCAACGTCCGCGACCGTAGGACTCGAAGCGGCGGGGGCGAACGGCTTGCAGTATCTTTGCAATGTCGCCGGCATCGTTCCGGGCAGAGTGATTCAGTTCAATCCGCCTTCGCAGGATCCGACCGGCCGCTGTTGCTATGGCGATCCGTGCATTGGCTATGACTGCGCAGAAAATCTGACGGCTTTGGAATGCGCGGCCCTTGGCGGTCTGTGGGCTGTGGGCGCTTCGTGCACGTCAAGTCCGTGTCCGGCTCCGGCACCGCAAGGTGACCTTTGCTGCAACGCGTTCCCGGTTCCGGGCGTACCGTTCACGGCAACGGGCACGACGTGCGGATTTGCGAACAATTATGATGCGGTTTGTCCGTACGCCGGTGGAACAGCACCGGACGTGGTGTATAGCTTCACACCGGCAGTTGACATGGATGTGACGTTCAGCCTGTGTTTGTCGGGATATGACACGAAACTTTACATTTATGACGGCGCACCGACGCCCGGCGGCGAGATTGCATGTAACGACGACGCGTCTCCATGTCCGGGTTCGACGGGCTCGTATCGCTCACTGCTTGAGTGTGTTCCGCTTTTGGCGGGCCACAACTACTGCATCGTTGTTGACGGTTACGGCACGGCTTGCGGCGACTACGTGCTGACGATGGAGGAATGCGTTGCTTGCGACATCGTTTGTCCGGAAGGTTCACGTCCGGAAGGCGAAGTCGGCTGCGGTGACGAATATGTTGACAACTTCAACGGCGGCTGCAATGTTGATCCGCCGGCGTTTGGCACGATTGGCTGCGGCGAAGTGGTGTGCGGAACGGCATGGACATTCCTGTTCCAAGGAGCCAGCTACCGCGATACCGATTGGTATTTGTTCACGGTCACCGAAGACATGGACAGCAACCTGTTCTGCCTGACGACCGAGTTCGCCGGCGCGATGTATATCTTCCCGTTTGCTCCGTGTGCTGACATCAATGGTGGAGTAGTTCCGCCAATCTATTTCGCAGCGACGGAACCGTGCGTTGAAATTTGTTTTGACGCGTGCTTGCTACCGGGCGACTATATAGTGATCGTGCTGCCACAGGCATTCACGGGACTTCCGTGCGAATCTCAGTATGTTCTGAGCCGCACGTGCCGTCCGTGTGCAGAGCCGTTCGTTTGCGATTGCCCGGATCATCCGAATACGCATTGCGAATATGCTTTGGACAACACGACGTATCCGATCAGCGACGCCATTCCGACAACGTTTGTGACGATCAATGTTCCGATTGAATACCAGATTACCGATCTGAATGTGTGCCTCGACATCGTTCATACGTATGACGGCGACCTGGAAATCACGCTGACTTCCCCGATGGGAACAGTAGTTGACCTTTCGATGGGCAACGGCGGCAGCGGTGACAATTTCACCTGCACGACGTTTGACGACGAAGCGACGACCGCGATTGGATCAGGCGTTGCGCCGTTCAGCGGCAGCTTCATTCCTGACAGCCCGTTGGCCGCGGTTGACGGCGAGAATGCGGTTGGCGCGTGGGTGTTGGCCATCACCGACCTGTACGGCGGAGACGATGGCTGGCTGAATTGGGTCTGTCTGACGTTTGAGTACGACGAGATCCTGCCGGTTGCATTTGGCAGCTTTGACGCGGTCGCAGGCAACGGATTGGTGACGTTGAACTGGAACACGCTGTCCGAGACGGATGTGGATCACTTTGAGCTGAGCCGTAACGGTTCGG
>JABWCQ010000031.1 GCA_013360195.1 bacterium | reverse complement strand
GATATAGCTTAGCTCCGTGGTCAATACAGGCACGTATCCGTCTAAAAGTAGTGCCTCAAGGGCGTCTAAGGCTTGTGTTTGCGAGGGTGTTAATGTCATTGTTTTATTCTTTCTTTGGTTTTATGGATCGGCTTTAAACGAAAAAGCCGATACGAGTTACCGTATCGGCGTGCGAAAAACTGAATAAGCTGTCTAATTCAAACTAGCGGTTCATTTTCATACAAATACGGAAACTGGGAATAATTGGTTTTTAACGTGAAATTCTGTTAGGCAGCGCGGGAATACCCGCACCCCATATATATAATATACAAAATTGCATGGAGCAAATGCAAGTAAAATTCGACCTAAATTCAATAAAAATAGAAAAAAGGCACTTTTTTCGGTTCTTCTGCGAAAAATCTTTCGCTATCCCTGTGGCATTGCAAAAACTTGATTTTCCCGAGGGAACTTATCGAAAATTTTGATCCAACATTTCCCCACCGATAATTCGGCGTATTCTGAAATTAACATGAATCAGATTCCCGGACTTGAACGCTACACCACCCATAGTTTTTCACACGAAACCTTGCGTGGCATACCTGATCTGCGTTTTGGCCCCCACCTTCGTTCGCAGACAGGTGGTTGTCTTGGTTCAAGAGACTGCTGTTCCCTGGCAAGGAATGGTAACTGGTATGCTTGGACCGTTAGAATTGAGACAACCCGACTAAGGGTAGTCACTCGCCGGCCTTCTGATCGAAGGTCGTGACCAGTAGCCTGCGCGAATCATTGAAGCCAGCTCCTCTGCTGGCTTCTCGTTGTCTTGCCAGTACGTGAAGAAAGTTGCATACCCCCTTCAGCCCGTCTCATTGTCCGGTTATATGCCCCATCCTCTCCAGATTCTCACCCGATTTAGAGAGTGTCGGCTTCAAAAGATGTTCAATTTAGGGCGATCCCGATTCGGCGTACTGCGGTTGGTGCCAAACGCCCCACATCGTATTTTTAATATGTTGTCTTTTAAGACGTTAGCGTCTGAGTCGGTTATACCAAGGCGGACACCGTCGTAAGTCGATGTTAAACAGAGCTATGCGAAGGGTTTTCCAGCCGGGATTTCTGCCGATTCCGACCTTCCCGCCCGCAGCTGCTGGTAAAATCATCCACCCAACGACATCCAGCGCGACCAAATTCGACGCTCTGGCGGACTACCTTTATTACATCCCGCCCCAGACTTCACCAACATGCCATGAACTATTGAATTAGCTTGAACGTATTTGTAGATTGAGGAGTTACGGTCCCACCGTCTAGGAAACATTACACAATATCCCAGATAGAGCATTCCTTTCCGTCAATTCAATATTTGTCAAAGGACGGCCTTTGTCCCACGTGTAGGACAAATGGGTTCCTTGAACCCGCACGGCAAATGACATCGAAGCCCAAAAACTAATTATGACATCGTCAATCAAAGACAATCACAGCTACGGAACTGTGGGACAGTTCTTGGAGACAAGTATTCAATTGCAGGCCAACATGTCTGTAGTTTCAGCCTATTTTACCATTTATGCTTATGCCGAATTGAAAGAGAAGCTAGATCAGATTGATCAACTTCGATTTCTCTTTGGAGAGCCTAAGTTCATTCGCTCGTTGGATCCAACCAAGACCAATCGTCGAGATTTCCAGATTGACGATGACGCGCTCATTATTCCCATTGAAAGCAAGCTTCTTCAAAAGGCAATCGCCAAACAGTGTTCAGATTGGATACAATCTCGTGTCTCGATACGCTCGATGGTCAAATCGAACTTTCTACACGGCAAACTTTATTTGATATGCAATCCCAACGGTGTGAAAGAAGCTGTTATGGGAAGTTCAAACTTCACCGTCAGTGGAATCGGGTTGGGCACAAATCCGAATATAGAACTTAACATGGTCATCCAGGATAGGCGAGACCTTGATGACTTAGAAACATGGTTCAATCAGATCTGGGAAGATACAAGTTTGGTTGAAGATGTTAAGGTGCAGGTTCTCAAATATCTCAAGCAGCTCTATGTTGAAAATGAACCGGAGTTCATATACTTTAAGACACTGTTTCACATTTTTGAGAGCTACCTAAGTGAGCAACAGAAGGGTGGTTTGCTAACAGAACAAACGGGCTTCTTTGAGAGTCAGATTTGGAATATGCTTTACAGTTTTCAAAAGGACGGCGTCAAGGGCGCGATTAACAAAATACTAAAGCACAACGGATGTATCATTGCTGATAGCGTAGGTCTAGGAAAAACTTTTGAAGCTCTGGCAGTAATCCAATACTTCGAGTTGCTGAACTATCGAGTTTTGGTGCTTTGTCCCAAGAAGTTGTCTAGCAACTGGACAGTTTATCAGGCAAGCCAGAATAACATGCTCAATCCTTTTACCAAGGACCGTTTCAACTACACTGTTCTGTATCACACAGACATGGGGCGAACGACCGGCTATTCTGACGCCAATGGAATTGACCTCCAAAACTTTAACTGGGGCGCATACGACTTAGTCGTTATTGATGAATCGCACAATTTTCGTGGAAATCCAATGGAGAAAACCACGGATGATGGCACTGTAAAATTGAATCGAGCCAAATGGCTAATGGAGAAAATAATAAGGTCAGGCGTTAAAACAAAAGTGTTAATGCTAACGGCAACTCCGGTAAACAACAATTTGCGCGACCTCAGAAACCAGTTCTCGCTTATTACCGAAGGTAAGAACGATGCGCTGTTTCAATCCACGCAGATTAAGGACATTGCCCAAACGCTCAAGACAGCACAAGCGCAATTTACTATATGGGCAGAAAAGCATACTGCTCAACGTACCGTCAAACAACTTCTAGAAAGACTTGATTCATCGTTTTTCAAACTGCTTGACGAGCTAACTATAGCACGTAGCCGTCGACATCTTAAGAGCTTTTATGATGTTGAGCAGATCGGCAAATTCCCCGAACGTCTCAAGCCAATTCCGATCTATCCGAATATTGACACAAAGAATCGGTTCTTTACCTATGACGCGCTTAACAAAAAGATTCTTGAATACAAGTTGTCCGTTTTCAATCCAACTGCATACATTAAACCCGAAGCGATAAAGAAGTACGAAGAGATTGACAAAGAAAAAGTACTGGGTTTTACGCAAAGCAAACGTGAAGACCTATTGATTGGAATGATGAAGGTCAACTTCCTGAAGCGACTAGAGAGCTCCGTTGAGTCGTTTCAGATTTCGCTGGATCGGACAATCAACAAAATCCAGAGACTTGAGAGTCGAATCAACCTCTTTCTAGATGTCCATGGCCAGAAACAAGAGGAACTCTTAGATACACTTATACCTGACGAAGATGAATTGGAAGAGAACGCTGATGATCTGGAGCAGTGGCAAGTGGGGAAGAAGTTGAAGTTTGATTTTGCTGATTTGGATTTGGAAAAGTGGCTTAAAGATCTTCAGAGAGACCGCGAGGCCTTAAACGAACTCTACAATAGCGCATGTGCCGTGGATGAAAGAAGAGATGCAAAGCTCAAGCAACTTAAGACGATAATTAGTGAAAAAATAAAGAACCCGATCAACGGACGCAACAGGAAGGTATTAATATTTACGGCCTTTGCTGACACTGCTGAGTACTTGTACAGCTGCTTAGAGGAATGGGCACAGTCGGAGTTGGGATTGAATTCTGCCATGGTCGCTGGAGGCAAGTCCTACACAACATTTGGCAAGAACGAGTTTCTAAACATCTTGACAAACTTCTCGCCCGAGTCAAAGAATCGATCCTCTCTGAGAATGATGCCACAGGAAGGAGAGATTGACATATTGATAGCCACTGACTGCATAAGCGAAGGTCAAAATTTGCAGGACTGCGATTTCCTAGTGAACTACGACATTCATTGGAATCCGGTACGAGTAATCCAGCGGTTTGGTCGAATTGACCGCCTAGGAAGTATTAACCGAACCATTCAATTGGTGAATTTTTGGCCGACAAAGGATTTGGATAATTACATCAATCTCAAGGAGCGTGTCGAAGCGCGCATGGCGCTAGTGGATGTGACAGCCACAGGCGACGATAACATTCTTGACCCCGATCAAATCAAGGAGCTAATTGAAGACGACCTGAAGTACCGCAATCAGCAGCTGAAAAAGCTGCAAAATGAGGTGTTGGACCTGGAAGACATGTCCGAGACGGTGTCGTTAACCGAGTTCACCTTCGACGATTTCCGGATCGAACTCTTAAAGTACATTGAGAATAATCGAAAGCAGCTTGAAGAGGCGCCGTTTGGCCTTTATGCAGTGGTACCTGCACCTGGGGCCCACAACGGTCATATTCTTGAACTGGACCGCTACTCACCGGCAGAGAAAGAGATCATTAAGCCGGGTATTGTCTTCTGCCTTAAGCAAAAGGGAGAAAGTGACGGCAACGAGGAAGTAAATCCGCTTCAACCGTATTTTCTTGTTTATGTTCGCGATGATGGCGTCGTCAGATTCAACTATGTCAACGCAAAGCAGATTCTAGAAATTTTTCGTCGAATGTGTCAAGGGAGATCAGAACCATTCCAGGACCTTTGTGACCTCTTCAATGATGAGACAAAGAACGGGGAGGATATGTCTCGCTATACAGAATTGCTGAAACGATCAATTCAGGAGGTGGTAAAGGTCTTTCGGACTCGAAGCAATCAGCGGCTAACCGCTGACCGGGGTGCGCTGCTTATTCCGCAGTCGAAGCAAATTACCGATACAGAGAGTTTCGAGCTGGTGACATGGCTGGTGATAAAATGAGTGCCGCTACAACCACTGATATCAAACAGGCCATTCAGTCGAGAATCCAAGCCTTTAGTCATGGCATTTTGCGCGACAATGCCATGAAGTTGTTCCAAGCGCTAGGTTACGATACGTCTCGTGAGGCCCCCTTGCTGCGTTCTGACTATGAAGCGTTCTACGAAGCGTTTGCCACCGGACAGTCAAAATTCAGCGAGGAAAAGGCTTGTGTTAGCGAGTGGGTGTCGGTTGATCTGCTTTTTCAATTGTCAAAAGAAGAGGTACTGCGGACTATATCGTTGTTTGATACGCGCAAGGTAGACAACAAGCTGATCGAAACGTATTTGTTCTTTGTAATTGAGTTAAAGCGTGAACTTTATAGTCGAACGGAACTGGCACACATAACTCGTGAAGTAAACCGGCTTTTTCCGATGCCCGTGATGATCCTATTCAAGCACGGCTCCGCGTTGACTCTGTCGGTTATAAATCGGCGCCTACACAAGCGTGACGAAGCCAAGGATGTTTTAGAGAAGGTTACGCTCATCAAGGATATTCGCATTGAACAACCGCACCGTGCACACATTGAGATATTGTTCGATCTGTCGTTTGACGAACTTCAACGCAGGCACAGTTTCACTAACTTTGTAGAACTTCACAACGCATGGCAGCAAACGCTTGATACAAAGGAACTAAACAAGCGCTTCTTCCAAGAGATAGCGAATTGGTACTTCTGGACTACGCAGCATGTGGAGTTTCCCAAGGATGTTGAGAAGGATAGGGACATTCGCAACGCCACAAGCGTCATTCGGCTGATCACACGGATCATGTTCGTCTGGTTCTTGAAAGAGAAGAACTTAGTCCCCGAAAAGCTTTTTGAAGAACGGCATGTACGGACACTGCTCAAGTTCAGCGACAGGAAAGGGAGTAGCTACTACAAAGCCATACTTCAAAATCTATTCTTTGCTACTCTCAATACGGAGATGGGAAAACGAAGGTTTCGGTCCAAACGTGACGAGGGCCGCGATGGACACTATTTCATTCACAACGTGTTCCGGTATCAGTCCGAGTTCGTAAATCCCAAGGACACTTTGGAGAAATACTTCGATCCAATTCCCTTTCTAAATGGTGGACTGTTCGAGTGCCTGGACAAGGAAGTTGAGTACCAAGGCAAGCTGAAACGCATTCGAGTGGATGGCTTTAGTGACAGAGAGGACAATGTCCTCAAGGTCCCGGATCAGCTTTTCTTCAATGCACGGGAGATGGAAGTTGACCTGAACGAGGTGTACGGCACCCGGAACAAGCGCTACAAAGTGCGAGGCTTAATAGACATCCTCAGCAGCTACAAGTTTACCATTACAGAGAATACACCCATTGAAGAGGAGGTTGCCCTCGACCCCGAACTCTTGGGTAAGGTCTTCGAGAATCTGCTTGCCAACTACAATCCGGAAACGCAGGCCACTGCCCGCAAGCAAACCGGTTCGTTCTATACTCCGCGTGAGATCGTCAACTACATGGTGGATGAATCTCTGGTTGCCTGCCTAACCCAGAAGTTGGCAGAAGGTCGAGGTGACAAGCCGAAGGACACTGACGAGAGTAGGATTCGTCAGCTCTTGAGCTATTCCGAGGAGGATGCGGGCTTTTCCGAGAAAGAAAAGGACGCGCTGATCAATGCTATTGACGATCTGAAGATCATTGATCCGGCCTGCGGTTCAGGCGCTTTCCCGATGGGAATCCTGCACAAGATGGTTCACATCCTGCACAAGATTGATCCACGCAATGAGCGCTGGAAACAGAAGCAGATTGAAAAGGCCGAGTCCATAGACATCCCGGAGACGCGCGAAGCAGCGGTTGAGGACATCGAAGAGGCTTTCGAGAATAATGAGCTGGACTATCCCCGAAAACTCTACTTGATCGAGAACTGCATCTATGGGGTAGACATTCAACCCATCGCAGCCCAAATCGCCAAGCTCCGGTTCTTTATTTCTCTGATTGTTGACCAAAAGGTGACTCCGGACAAGGAAAACCTCGGCGTTCGACCGCTGCCAAACCTCGAAACGAAGTTTGTCGCAGCTAATACCTTGATTGCTCTTGAAAAAGAGAACGCGAATCTCTTTACCAATCCGCAGATCGAGAAGAAGAACGAAGAATTGAAGAAGACCCGGCATGATTATTTTGAAGCACGGACGCCGAAACGAAAGGAAAACTGTCGGCAGAAAGACAAGAAACTTCGTGAGGAGTTGGCCACACTGCTTGTTGACGAACACAACCTGCAGCCGGCAACAGCCAAGAAGATTGCCAATTGGGATCCATACGATCAAAATGCTTCAGCCTCGTTCTTTGAACCCGAGTGGATGTACGGGTTGAATAGAGGTTTCGACATCGCCATCGGCAATCCACCCTATATACGGCAGGAGAAACTTACAGACATTAAGGATCTACTCAAGGCACGCTACCAGGTATTCAATTCGACGTCAGACATCTATACTTACTTCATTGAGCAAGCTTACAATGTGCTCGATCCGAATGGAATATTGACCTTCATCACGAATAATAGCTGGATCAAGTCGAAATATGGCACAAAGTTGCGAGAATTCATGCTTGGGAAATCTGAGATACTACAACTTATCAACTTTGAGGATGAGCAGAATTTCGAAGCAGCAATTGTTGAGACGAGTATCCTATTATTTAGAAAGTCGGTCCCCTCCAAGTCAACGGTAATCAAGTTTGCTAAGCAGATCGCAAAGCCTGAAGAAGACTTCGTACGAATACCACAGCAACAGTTAAGCAATAAAGGATTTATTCTGGAAGACAGCACGCGACTGTTGCTCATGAGCCGACTGGAAAAACGGGGGGCGAAGCTGGGGTCGCAGAGAGTCGTTATCAACCGAGGTATCCTGACTGGCTACAACGATGCCTTTTACATTGACCATGAGAAGCGGTCAGAGTTAATCTCCAAAGACAGCAGCGCGGCAAACCTAATAAAGCCGCTTATTAGAGGAAGAGAGATCAAGAGGTGGGTCGTTGAATTTGAGGACACATATCTCATAAATACGCATAACGGTCTTACAAGAGAGAATATACCGCGCGTCAATGTCGTGCGAGACCATCCGAGCATATTCTCCCACTTGAAGAAGTATCAGGAACAACTAACAATTCGGCGAGACCAAGGTGATCATTGGACGAATCTCAGGAACTGTGCGTTTTTTAAGGACTTTGATAAACCAAAGATTGTCTGGATTGTTTTGTCCGACAAGCCTAAATTCGCTTATGACATTGAGGGTTTCTTCACGAATGATAGTACGTTCTTCATGGTGGGGAACAATCTTAAGTACATGTTGGCCGTTTTGAATTCCTCGTTAACAGAGTGGTATTTCAGCGCTCTTGCTCCGACTTCAGGCATGGGAACAACCATGTGGAAGAAGGCTTACCTTGAGAACATACCAATCAAAGAGGCCGATGGTGCGACGGTAACTGCGGTGGAAAATTTGGTAGACTATATTATTTGCGAGCGGAAGTCGAATGGCGCGAGCGCACCGTATTACTTCTTTGAACGAGTGGTTAATGCTGCCGTCTATGAGCTGTATCTGGCCGAGGAACTGAAACAAGCTGGGATCACTATTCTGAGCCATGTCATGCAATTACCTAAGCTGCCTGACTACAAAACCAAGGCTGGACGCGGAAGGGCATTGCAGGTCATACAGGAGCAGTACGAGATACTGCGTGACCCAAATCATCCGCTGAGCGTGGCGATGTTCAAACTTGATACCGTTGAAGAGATCCGGATTATCGAAGGCAAACAATAGCCATGCGTTGGATTACAAAGATAACTCTTCAGAACTATCGTGCGTTTGCCGAAGCAGATGGAGTAACGATTCCCTATGGGCATCACCTTCTTATCTACGGCGAGAATGGCAGCGGTAAGTCATCCGTCTATCAAGGGGTTAAGGATTTTTTCGCAGCGTCAGATTCGAAAGTCCGCTTTCAACTGAACATCTTTGGGAATCCAAGCCCTACGGATGGTCGAGTAGCGATAGAAGTCTCAAGCGGCCCCGCACCAGTACGTTCAACTGAATATGTCTTTGCTGAGCCAAATGCAAACTCAACGAACAAAGTTCCAGACATCCAGGCCGCAAATAAGATCAAGGGGTTTCTGGATTACAGGCAGCTCCTGCGTGTCCATGAGCTCGACAAGTCACCCAGTGGTTCACCAAACATATTTACCCTGCTTGTCGCGGGGTTGCTGGCCGACCATTTGATTCCTGATCCGAAAGTGGGTCCAGGGGCCGCAACCAAAGTCGAGCTACGAAAGACCTATGAGCAAATTCGGACAGTTCTTATGCAGCGTGGCATGAACACGAAGCAGTTCCAAAGAGCCTCAGCAGAGTTGCAGAATGTAGATGCTTCACTGTTACCTTTGCTAACTGACGTATTCAAGATCACAAACGAATTCTTGTCTAAGTATTTCAAAAGCAAGCTCTCGGTTGATATCGACTGTAATTCGTCAGCACATTTGGGACAGTTGTCCCAGTAATGTTAGTGGATGGTTTATGATGTAAGTACAGTCGCGCGGCGCGACTGTACTTAACGCAAGTGACCAGGTTTGGAGTTGCGTTCCCTTCGATGAGATATTATCATGTATCATCGAAGAAGGAGGGCTGAACATGCCCAAGCGAAAGAAGCGGAGTGCGGCGGGCGCACCGAAAGAAAGCGCGGCGCAGTTGATCAAGACGGTGCGGCGGCAGACGCGGACGAAGTACAGCGCGGAAGACAAGATCCGCATCGTACTGGAAGGACTGCGGGGCGATCATCCGGTGGCGGCGTTGTGCCGCCGGGAAGGCGTGAGTGCCAACGTGTACTACAACTGGCTGAAGGAGTTCATGGAAGCGGGCAAGGCGCGCTTGAAGGGCGAAGCGGTGCGCGGCGCCACCAAAGGGGAAGTGGAGTCCTATCGTCGTCAGAACGAAGAATTGCGTCAGACGGTGGCCGATCTGATGCTGGAGGTGCGCACGCTCAAAAAAAGTCTCTTCTAAGGCGCAAGGCGAAGCGTTATCAGCGGCACACGTCCGAGCAGAAGCAGGATCTGCTGCGGCTGGTGGATACTGCAGCGCTGTCGATCCGTCGCTGTTTGCAGCAATTGAAGCTTCCCAAGAGTACGTACTACCGCTGGCAGAACCAGGGAACGCTCGTGGACCGGTCTTCCGCACCGCGGCGGGTCTGGAACCGGCTCTTGGAAGATGAGGAGAGTACAATCATCGCCAATGCGTTGCTCAATGCTGATCTGTCACCGCGCCAACTGGCGTTCCGGATTACCGATGACGGCGGGTTTAGTGTCAGCGAAAGCACGGTCTACCGCATTTTGAAGCGCAACGGGTTAGCGCGGGAGTTGCCGCAGATCATCCCGGCGGCCAAAGAGTATCACCGCAAGACGACGCGCGTGAACGAACTGTGGCAGACCGATCTGACAGAGCTGATGTTGCCCGACTGGGGCACGCATCCGTTGGGCAGTGTGGTGGATGACTTCAGCAGGTTCTCGATCGTGTTCCGGCGCCTGCGCAACGCGAAA
>JABWCQ010000030.1 GCA_013360195.1 bacterium | reverse complement strand
CATCGTTGCACACGATGACCTCGTCACCGAGTCTATCAAAGTCGTGCTGTTGAAATAGTTCTCACTCTCCATCAAACACAGCGGGGCGACCGATTGGCCGCCCCGCTTTCATTGAGCAGTTGTATTGAACGCTATTTCAGCAAAGTCAGCTTCTGAACCGTTGACAAGCCGGTTGACGTTTCGAGTTTGGCAAAGTAGAGCCCGCTTGGACGATTGCCCGCATTCCAGGCAAGGGAATACTCCCCGGCCGTAAGGGGCGCATCAAGCAGCACATCTGACACCTGTCCAAGCACGTTGAAGATTGATAGTTTGACATTCGCATTCTGCGGAAGCGTGAACGCGAGTTGCGTGCTCGGATTGAACGGATTCGGATACGACGCAAGCGTGAATGATTCAGGCAACAGATTGCCCGGCACATCGTCCGCATCAAGCGTCACTTCCGAGAGCACCTGCGCATAGACATTGTTGAAAATATCGCCCACCGCTCCCGCTCCGCAGCAGCGTCCCGGATTGCTCGAACGCAAATCCTTCCACACCGCCAGCGCGCTGCCCCCCGACCACGGTATCAACACCGGCTCCTGCTGATAGGTCGGTACATTACAAATCGGGTAGCCCTCCGCCGGCCAAGTGAAGCCGTTTACCGTCGCGAACTCGCCGTCGCCGTTGATGTGTGTACCGTAGACATCTATCTCGGAATAAATGTCGCTGTTGCGCAAATCCTCCCACACAATCCACGCGCCGCCGCTGCCGTCATAGGTCAGCGAAATGAAATTCTGGTCCCCGTTGTAACTGCTTGTCAGCCGCTCCGTTCCCTCCCACACCGGAAGTCCGTCCGCGTCAAAACGCGCGACGTAAGCCTTCGTCTGAAAACCGTTGCGGAAATCCTCATACGCAAGAAGAAACCCTCCTGCGCCGTCCGCACTCAATTGATGTCGCACAACCGCAGCATCATCAGGCGTTATTCTGCGTCCCTGCGCACTCCACAAATTCTCTCCCGCTGGAGTCAGCAGCACCGCCCGCACATCATAGGTCGCCGCCGCTTCGCCTTGCGGATATTCCCACGTCACAAGCACGTTCTCACCGATTAACACCGCCTTGGCGTTGCGCTCTCGCACCATCACACCGCCAAACTCGCGTCCTTCGTTCGTCCATCCGTCGCCGAACGTCCCGTCGCTGTTGACATGGAAAATGATCGCCTGTGTGTCCTGCCACGGGCCGGTCATCCCGACCAGATAGCAGCCGCCGCTGCCGTCGCTCAACGCTTGAGTCAATGTCAAGTCCGCACCCGCCTGACCGGGAAACTCGTGGTAGCCTTCACTCCAGCTTAGCTGCCCGCCCGCGCTGACATGTGCCACGCAGATGCGCGCCACGAAACCCGCATTGAAGCGGGTGAAGGCCACGAATACGCCGCCGCTGCCATCCGGTATCAAAAAGCTCTGACCGTGAAAGCCGTTGGACGTGCGGATGACTGCAGGTTCATTCCACATCTGGTTGCCGTCCGCATTCACCTGATGCACATGCAAGTTGTTCGAGAACCCGAGGGAATCACCAAGCCAAGCGAAAAACGCGCCGCCGCTGTTGTTGGAGACAACTGCGGGCGGTACGTAAATCGTGTAACTACCGCTCTGTGTCAGCTTGCGGCCATTCGGCTCCAAAAGCGGTTCTCCGTTCGCGTCCATGAACTGATAGTAGATATCGGTGTTCAGCGACGAGCGGCTGTCACTCCAAATGACCGCGAGCTTCTGCTCGTCTATCCGTGCCGCGCGCTGATAGTAGCTGTCGTATGTCCAGCCGCCGCTCAAAAATTCCGCCGTTCCCGCAATCTGACCTGCACTGTTCAGTTCCGACACGAACAGGCTCTCCGGCTGCAGAATCGTCCGCCCCGATACTATCACAAGTCGAGCAGAAGCGTTGGACGGCTTCTCAATTTCCGAACGCAGCTTCTTCGTGTCTCGATACCAAACGGTGTTGCCGCCGTCTCCCCACATCTTCTCACCGCTGCTTGAAATCTTCTGCGTGTGCACGCTGTATTCCGACCAGTTGACAATCTCCGTCCACGTTATGACGAGGTTGTCGCCGTCCCAGCTCCAATCGAGCGGTGAAGTGAACAACGCCGCATTGCCAAGGCTCACAGGTCCCCATAACAGCTCGCCCGTCCGGGCGTATTTCGAGAGCGTTAGCAGCGATTGGTCGGGGTCGAATTCGTAGCTGGAAACAGCCACCACCACTCCGCCGTCCGGCGTCTCACTCATCTTGGTCACCGTCTGCACATGGGCTCCCGAGCCGACCACCGTGCCCTCTGGACTCCAGCCCGGCAAGGGAGCGCGATTCGTGTCCATCAACTTCAACCGCGCATCCCCGAATTGATTGCCCTCTTCGCGCGCCGTCCATGCGACAGCCAGTCCATTCTCAATCTTCACCATGCTATGTCTGCCTGAATAGGCGAACTCTGCAACCGCGGGGTCGTTGGCGAAGCCAATGGTGCCATCGGGCGAGAGTTTCTGCAGCACGAGTTCATCCGGGTCGCCGGGCATCGTGTTCAGGATGTAGGCGTCGCTGCCGATACAGACGACATCGAGCGGTTGATTGTAGGTATCGCGCCGCGTCAGCAGTTGTATACCGTCCAGCGGTCCGACACGCTCGCCGTCCGGGCTCAGTATCTGCGCGTAGCTGTTCAGCCTTGTGTCGGTGCCGTCCGTCAAACGGTCGTCGGTGAACACGATAAACGCGTATCCCTGATCGTTCAGAGCGAGTTTCACTTCAAACTGATCGCGCGCCTGCTCGATAACCGTCACACCGCCTTCGGGTGACCACATCGCATTGCCGTTCGCGCTGTAGCGCTGCGCGCGCAAATCGCGAAAACGTCCCACCGAGTAGTCTTCCCAAACCACCAGCACGCTGCCGTCCGGATAGGCGGCCACAACCGGTGCGCGCTGTTCGCTGATATCGCCGCCGACCAATCTGCCGTTCTGTCCCCATAGATGCGAGCCGTTCGGTGCGATGCGTGTGCCCCACACATCTCGTGTCCCGTCCCGCAAGCAGTCATAGTAAAAGAGTGCGACATCATTACCAGCGCTTATGGCCGCACCATTCCAACCAAGATGGGCACCTTGGCGAACGGCTTTGCCGTTCTCCGGCCACAACACTTGGGCGAGAACGAGAGTTGGCAATAAGGCAATCAGGGCAAAAAAACGAAGACGGTTCATGGGTGCGGTCCGGGTTGAATTCTGTACTTAAATATACGAATTCTTCGGAAAATTCGTTCCTTTTTGACGAGGTGTTCAGAATTTTTTTAGTCCATAATCTGCTTGCATTCCCTACCAATATCGAAACGATAGTGCTTGTTTAATAAAGATTTGACCTGTCATCTCCCGCCGTTCTTCACAAAGGCCGAAGCTGAAAAAGAGGAGGGATATGTCCAATTTGAACGCTTGGGCAAGGGGTTTGATTCCCCCGGGGGGGAGTCCCTTGACAAAAGAAGTTAGAAAAAGTACCTTGCTTCAGGTGCACGATGGGGTGTACCATGGGCGGAAAAACCACTAAAAAGGGAGTCTCACCATGAGAAACGCACCTTTCACCTTGACCGCGGCGGTTATGCTGGCGGTTTTTTTGTGTTTTGGGAACGAAAATGTTTGGGCTTGTTCGGAGTGCATTTGTTTCAATGATAATACTTGCACAAACGAAGAGTGCGGCGTAACTCCGAATGCAAACTGCACCAGGTACGTTTTCACTCCTTCATGTTCGGGTAACTACAGCTTCAAAACATCTACAACCTGCACAGGCGGAAGCAATTGTTTTGACTGTCAGTCCTGTGCAAACATCTTTAAGATTTCCGGGGGAATCGAGTATTCAATTTCGAACGGGAACTGTCACACGAATGAATGTGATATAAACAATTGCACCAAGGATTGCAGCGCAACGGGCAATTTTGTCGCGCTTAGCAGCGGAGTCTCTTATGCGGTTTATGTTTGTAAAATACCTTGTCCGGACGGTCCCGATTGCGATGATTGCGGCGCGGACTGCAAAGCGTGGGCATGTTTCAGTTACGGTATTGCCAACTGCAACCCATGAGGAGTTTCATCGGTAACACCCTGCTTTCGGTCATCTTCCTTGTCTTGCTCAGGGACGCAAAAAGCGCTGTACTCAATGTTCCTGAGGAGTTTTCTACCATTCAGAATGCCCTTAACGCTTCCCTGATGGGTGATACAGTCCGAGTGTCACCGGGAGTTTATCATGAATTCCTAATCTGTTCAACAGACTCTATATTCATCACGGGTTGGTATTCAGTAGATACGCTAACTGAACTTCGAACCATACTCGATCCCATTCCCGGGGGGTTGGATACACCCTCGACAATGGTCCTAACAGGAAATGCCGCGAAGCTTCAGAATTTGGCCTTCTTCAACAGGCCAGAAATGCGCGAGCCGGTTTGGCCGACACGCACTGGTGGAGTTCTTCACACAGGCGAGAGCCTTTCGCTTCAATACTGCCGATTCGATTCCATATCAAATGCCGTAAACGCAGAGCATTTCATTCGTGCGGACCATTGCACATTTGTCGGTTGTCAGTGGCATTGTCTGTTTCCTTCCAATGAAGGGACAGTGCATGCTGAGAATTGCACGTTTGATGGCTCAAAGAGGTGGCTGGTTTATGGAGGTTCGGGCTCGAGGATTCTGAATTGTTCTTTTCGAATTCACGATGCACCCTCAACTTACTTGTTACGTCTCCACGGCAACGATGTTTATGTCAGGGGATGTCAATTCACGTCTGTCGATGGCGTATTTTCATCGGTGCTCGTCAGCCCTCAAGGCGACTTCCGAATTGCGGAATGTGTGTTCCAGAACGTAACCGGAGCACGAGCAATGATCGAAGTGCTGCTCGATTGTTCGGGAGCCGAAGTTGACACGCCGATTGTCATTGCGAATAACAGATTTCAGGATTATGAAGGCAGTGAGTTGGGCGGGACGACTGCCATCGCGATGGGCTGCCAGAATCCGAATCCGGGCTACTTCGGGTTAGTCGCAGGCAATACGTTTGAAGACGGCTTAGCAACCGGAGGAAACATTCCGGGGATAGCAATCAGCGGATCTGCAACATTGATGGATAATTGGTTCGAACGGCTTAGTCCGGATGCAACACCCGACGTGATGATGCTTCGAAGCGCACAGGACTCACTTCTCGCACGCGACAATTCATTTCTCCCGCCCGGGTTGGCGACAGGATCCAATGGAAGCTATTTCGACGCGCGCTTGAACTGGTGGGGGGATTCAACGGGACCGTTTCACGCGAGTTTGAATCCGGGTGGATTGGGATCGGAGGTCGGGAATGGCGTCCTGTTCGAGCCATGGCTGACACAGCCCCCTGACAGCTCAGATACAACCAGCGCGGTGGATGACCATTCGGAGCATTCGGTTCCAACCGATCTCGGTCTGCACGTTTTTCCTAACCCGTTTAATCCGGTGACGACGCTGAGGTTTTCGCTTCCGGCAAATGGTAATGTGATTGTCAGGGTCCATGACGTCTTGGGTCGAGAAGTGGAGAGAGCGGACTTGGGGTTGCTTGCGGCCGGAGAGCACACTCTGAAGTTAAACGGCGCAAAGTGGAGTTCGGGAGTTCATTTTGCGACCGTTTCTACCAATTACTATTCAAGCACCGCAAAACTGCTGCTGTTGAAGTAAGTTTGACCGCTTGGCCCCGGAAGGCGGTGACCAGAACAAAAAAGCCCCGCAACAACCGTTGCGGGGCTTTATCTAAACCGACTATCTCAAACACTTGCGTCAGCGCAAGAGGTGCCTGACAGGCACTACTTGGCGGCGGAAAGGTGCTTGCTGACCAGCTTGGTCATTTCGAACATCGAGACCTGCTTCTTGCCGAAAATCTTCGAGAGCTTGTCATCGGCATTGATCATTCTCTTGTTGTTCTTGTCCTGCAGCCCGTTCTTCTTGATGTAGTCCCAAATCTTCTTGGTCACATCGGTACGCGGCATCGCCTTGCTGCCGATGACTTCGCCCAAAGCGGCCGACGGCTGCATCGGGGCCATGAAAGCGGCGTTCGGTTTACGCTTGGCGGCTTTCTTCTTCGTCGCCTTCTTGGCAGTAGCTTTCTTCTTCGTCGCCTTCTTGGCGGCCTTCTTCGGGGCGGCCTTCTTGGCGGTGGCTTTCTTCTTCGGAGCGGCCTTCTTGGCAGTCGCTTTCTTCTTCGGAGCGGCTTTCTTCTTGGCGGTCGCTTTCTTCTTGGTTGCCTTCTTGGCAGCCGGCTTCTTCTTCGTGGCCATGTGTGAGCTCCTTTGCTCGATGGTTTTTAGTTCTGAGGGATTATCTTGCAGTCAGTTGTTTACCCGTGAAGTGGGGGTTCGGTTAACTGCGGCTTCCCCGTCGCAATTCCGGACTGTGCGGCAGTCCGGGACCGTCTATCTAAAAGGCGCCGGCAACAGGCGCCACCTGTTCGATTCGTGGCTCACAAAAGCACACTTGCAAATATACTCAGTTCACGAATTTTGTCAAGAGGGAGTGAGCATTTCACTTCATTGGAACGAGCAGGCACGCGAGCAAGTTGCAGCAGCACGCTGCATCCGTTTGCCCCCTGCGTCCCAGTGAGCGATTCTCTCCCGCTGCAGCCTGCGCCCGAGTGCCAAAGTGAAGCTCAGGGAGGAGCGTTTCACCCGCAGCGCGAGTCGAGAAGTATTTGAAACAGAGTAAGTTGAGAGTGAAAACGAGTCGCGTCTCCATTGCTGCCGCAACGCGCGAAGCGTCTGCTCCCCGGAGCGGTTCTACACCGTCGCAGAGCGCTGTTCGCGGCCTTTACAGTCGAGCCACAGGCGGTTTTCCCTATGAAAACTCGTGCACAGTGCCGGCGCGCGCAAAAAAAAGTCTCAGAAGCATGCCTCCACTTGCAATTGTGTGACTGAAAAATAACCCCTGCATTCACGCGTCGGCACTACCGCCGCCGTCACCCGGTAACCGACAGCGTGACCGAAATTTCACTGCCTGTCCAATCGCGTGCGTACCGTTCACAAAACTGCGCGCCACAAGCCCGCCGTACCCCCCCATGTATGAGGTTTGAGTTTAGAGAGTAGAATGGGTATATTTAAGGTTGCCTATGGAATTCACAGCCCCGCCGGCGAGACCGAAAACGGGCAAAATAGCACGGAAAGGACCCCTAAATGAGTATTTCTACACAGGCTGAAGAGCGGCTTTCACTGGAGAATATCCATGAAAGCTCGGCCTATAACCCATATCGCGGACAAGCCCTCCCCGAGGATATTGAAATTCAGGAGTGGATTGACTCGCTCGATTACGAATTCCAGCAGGGTGGGCCGGAACGGGTGCAGGCGCTTCTGCAATGGCTGCAGATACATGCCCAGAAGCAGGGCGTGTCCGTGCCGTTTCCGCTCACAACACCCTACGTGAACACGATTCCCGCCGATAAACAGCCCGCTTTCCCCGGCAGCCGCGAAATCGAGCGCCGTATCAAGAGCATTATTCGCTGGAATGCCATGGCAATGGTCGTCCGCGCCAATCGTGCCGAAGACGGAATCGGCGGCCACATCTCCACCTACGCATCAGTCGCTACGCTGTTTGAAATCGGCTTCAATCACTTCTTCAAAGGCCCGAATCACGCTGACGGTGCGGATATGATTTACTTTCAGGGGCATGCCTCGCCGGGTATCTATGCGCGCGCCTTCCTCGAAGGCCGACTGTCCATCGAGCAGCTGCGCAACTTCCGCCATGAATTGCGTCCCGAAGGCGGCTTGAGTTCCTACCCGCACCCCTGGCTGATGCCCAACTTCTGGCAATTCCCCACAGTCTCCATGGGACTTGGTCCCATCACCGCTATCTATCAGGCGCGCTTCAACAGATATCTGGAAAACCGAAATCTCAAACCGCACACCGATTCGCACGTGTGGGCGTTTCTCGGAGACGGAGAAACCGACGAGCCGGAAGCTCTCGGAGCAATCGGTCTGGCCGGAAGAGAGAAGCTTGACAATCTGATTTTCGTGGTGAACTGCAATCTGCAGCGACTCGACGGGCCTGTGCGCGGCAACGGCAAGATTATTCAAGAGCTCGAAACCATCTTCCGCGGCGCGGGCTGGAATGTCATCAAGCTTATCTGGGGCAACGATTGGGATTACATATTATCCGAAGACAAAACCGGCAAGCTCGTCAAGCGTATGGGCGAAGCTCTGGACGGTGATTTCCAGAAATATACCGTCGAATCGGGTGCATACATCCGCGAACATTTCTTCGGCACCGATCCCGACGTGCGCGCACTCGTCGATCATTTGAGTGATGAGCAGCTTTCGAGAATGCGCCGCGGCGGACATGACCCCGAAAAGGTCTATGCCGCCTACAAGGCTGCCGTCGAACACAAGGGACAGCCGACCGTGATTCTGGCCAAGACCATTAAGGGCTACGGTCTGGGTGAAGCCGGAGAAGGCCGCAACATCACGCACCAGCAGAAAAAGCTTAACGACGACGAGCTTAGGCATTTCCGCACACGGTTCGGAATTCCCATTTCCGATGAGGCCATCGCCGCGACGCCGTTCTACAAGCCGCCGCAGGACAGCCCGGAGATGGTCTATATTAAAGAGCGCCGCGAGAAGCTCGGCGGGCCGGTACCCGCACGGATTGTGGATGTCAAACCGTTCGCTCCTCCGGCAGGTGATTTCTGGAAAGAATTCTCCGAATCTTCGGGCGACCGTGAACTCAGCACCACTATGGTCTTTGTGCGCATTCTCGCCAAGCTCCTCAAGGATGAAAAGTGGGGCAAGCTGGTTGTGCCTATCGTTCCCGATGAAGCACGCACTTTTGGTATGGAAGCGCTGTTCCGGCAGGTGGGAATTTATTCGAGCATCGGCCAAAACTACGAGCCCGTGGACAGAGCTTCTCTTCTCTATTATAAAGAAGCGAAAGACGGACAGATTCTCGAAGAGGGAATCACCGAGGCGGGCTCCATGTCGAGCTTCATTGCCGCCGGAACGGCCTATGCCAATTACGGCCTGAATATGCTGCCGTTCTTCACCTTCTATTCGATGTTCGGGGCGCAGCGGGTCGGTGACCTGCTGTGGGCGGCCGGTGACTCCCGCTGCAAAGGATTCATGATGGGCGCCACCGCCGGACGCACCACCTTGAACGGCGAAGGACTCCAGCACGAAGACGGGCACAGCCCGATTCTCACGCTGCCCGTCCCGAACCTGATGGTCTATGACATCGCGTTCGGCTACGAGCTTGCCGTTATCATTCGCGACGGTATGAAGCGGATGTATCAGGACCAGGAGGATATCTTCTACTACCTGACCATTCAAAACGAAAACTACGCGCACCCCGAACAGCCCAAGGGTGTCGAAGAGGGAATCCTAAAGGGGCTCTACCTCTATAGGAAGTCCGACGACAAGAAGGCCAAACTGCGCGTCAATCTGTTCGGCTCAGGCTCGATTATGCTCGGCGTGTTGGAGGCGCAAAAAGTCTTGTCCGAAAAATACGGCGTCGCTGCCGATGTTTACTCGGTCACCAGCTACAAGAATCTCTACACCGACGCGCTCGCCTGCGAACGCCACAACATGCTGAACCCGACCGAGACACCCAAGGTGCCGTTTATCACCTCGGCGATGAAGGGAGCTGCCGATATTACGATTGCCGCCAGCGACTACATGAAGGCTCAAAGCGACCTGATTCGCAATTGGGTTCCCGGCGAGTTCCATTCGCTCGGCACCGACGGCTTCGGCAGAAGCGAAAGCCGTGACGCGCTCCGCAACTTCTTCGAAGTCAGCACTCCCTACATCGTCCAAGCCGCGCTCGCCAAACTCGCACTGCAAGGCAAAATCAAACCCGAAGTGCTTGCTGCGCACATGAAAGAGTTTGATGTCAAGCCGGATAAATTGAATCCGTGGGTGTCGTAATCAGTGTAGGGGCGGATGGCAATCCGCCCGCGTCAAGGCGGAACAACAATGTCCAAGATCGCGACGGCGGGTGTCTTCACCTGCCCCGCTAACCGACAATCCCAAGCGCAACGATAATCTGTGTAGGGGCGGATGGCAATCCGCCCGCGTCAAGGCGGAACAACAATGTCCAAGATCGCGGCGGCGGGTGTCTTCACCTGCCCCGCTAACCGATAATCCCAAGCGCAACGATAATCTGCGTAGGGGCGGATGGCGATCCGCCCGTGTCAAGGCGGAACAACAATGTCCAAGATCGCGGCGGCGGGTGTCTTCACCTGCCCCGCTAACCGACAATCCCAAGCGCAACGATAATCAGTGTAGGGGCGGATGGCAATCCGCCCGCGTCAAGGCGGAACAACAATGTCCAAGATCGCGGCGGCGGGTGTCTTCACCTGCCCCGCTAACCGACAATCCCAAGCGCAACGATAATCTGTGTAGGGGC
>JABWCQ010000029.1 GCA_013360195.1 bacterium | reverse complement strand
CGGAAAATCGGTATTACTGTGATCAAAGCCCTGATCCCAAGCCTCGGTCGTGTGACACTCCAGACACTGTGTCCCGATACCCGTCGCTTGGTGATCGGGATCTTCTGTTCCAGTGTAATCCGCCAGGTGACAATCTATGCATTGTGACGGCGTACCCTCGAAGACACCGTTGACATGGCACTGCTGACACGATGCTTGGACGTGCTGCCCCGTTAACGGAAAATCGGTATTACTGTGATCAAAGCCCTGGTCCCAAGCCTCGGTCGTGTGACACTCCAGACACTGTGTCCCGATGCCCGTCGCTTGGTGATCTGGACTTGTCGTCCCGGCAAATTCACCCAAATGGCAATCAACACAGAGTGTAGGTGTGCCTTGAAGAACTCCATTGACATGACACTCCTTGCAACCAATCTGAACGTGTGCACCGGTCAACTCGAAGTCTGTATCACTGTTGTGCTCAAAATATGCATCCCAGCTCTGCGCCGTATGGCAACTCTGGCAATCGTGCGGAAGTTGTATTTCTTCGTGATCAGGGGTGTCCGTAATCTGGTAGTCTGCCATGTGGCACGACCAGCACGAAGCGTCTAGCCCGGCAAACCGTCCGCTGGCGTGGCATTCATTACAGCTTGTTTCAACATGACGACCTGTGAGCGGGAATTCTGAGGCCTGGTGGTCGAAATCGGATTCCCAATTGACAGTCGTGTGGCACTGCGCACAGTCTTGCGGAAATTCGAGTGATGAGTGATTGGGCTCGGCTGTTCTTTCAAAGTCATCACGGTGACAGTCATAACATGACGTGGGCGCGTTAATGAAAGATATGCTGCCGTGGCACTCGCTACAGTTGCGGTTTGCATGGCCGCCTGCGAGCGGAAACGAACTTGTATGCGCAAATTCGCTGACGTCCCAATCGGAGATCCGCGTGTCATGACAGGATTCGCAAGAAACAGAAAACCCAGCCATGGTGTGGCTGGGATCAGCGGTCTTTTCATAGTCCTCGATGTGGCACGATACACAAGCGGTCTCGAGACCCGCCATTATCCCGGACACGTGACAGGCTTGGCAATCGAGCTGTGCGTGCCGCCCAACCAGTGGGAATCGCGTCGCAGCATGTTGGGTCTGCATCGCCAGACGTTCATCCCAGCTATTTGGCGTATGACAATTCTCGCACGTATTGCCGAACTGCCCGGTATGAACATCTTTATGGCATGAAGCGCATGCACCTTGTGTCTCAGCGAATTTTAGAGTCGCATGGCACGATAAACAAGAAACTCCCGTATGGCGGCCGGCCAAGGGGAATATTGTGGAATCATGCGAGAAAGGGAGAGGCGACAACAGCGGTGTCCACCCGGAAACCGAGTGACAAACGTTGCACTCTTGCAACATCTCGCCATGCGGATTAACGGATTCCGCGAGCGCAGAACCTACTAATACCAAGCAAAGTGCTACAACGGGCACGATATTGTGCATTAACCTGATATCCACCTCTTCTGCGACTTCTATGCAATAGTGCACAAAAGTTGCTCATTTCATCAAATAATCGTCAATTGATCATCGTATCAAAATGGGTCGGGGCCATGTCACTTCTCACAATGGCAACACGCGTGCCCATGGTGATTTCCACCGTATCCAAGACTTATCCACAAGGACAAATATATGCCATGCGAAATGATAAAGCAACTACTAGCCCATGCAAGCGAAAAATATCTGTTTGAACGGATCAAGGCACAGGTGACTTCAATTGGTACACAAAGTCTTTGAAGAGCTGCATTGACAGCAACCTTGACTCGGTTCGCCCCGGGTTTCAAAACAGAACTTCGTTGAAGTGTGTGCTTTCATGCCGCTTCGCTACCGGTTCTCATCGCTCTCTTTGGTAGGAAGCACTTGTCTAAAACGTCAACCTCAATCTTACAACCGCAAAACTTGACATCCATTTCACGACTACCCAGGCCAGACATTCAAGGAATTTCGAGCTTGTTCTTAATCTGTCTTGGTTTCTTCTTCCACCGCAGCCATTTAGAACGTAAAACACCCTTGCCAAGGCCATGCTTAACAAGGGTGTATTTCAAATGGAGACGGCGGGAACGGAAAGAGTCTTCGATTTACGTGTTTCAAGCTGTAAGCATCTTAGAATCAACAGGAAATACCCCATTGGGGGTTTCTCTCGTGTGATCACCAAAGTCCAATGTTTAGCACTTGACACCAACCGCAAACAAGACAAAAGCAAGACGGCACCAGGGTGCCGGAGACGGTGGTTTGAATCGCCGCTATTCCATCGCACCTTGAGACTTGAGCCATTCGATCAACTCAGCGCTGCCTTTGTATTCGGCGACACGCAGCGGAGTCCACTGCGTCTCGGTCTTGTCGTTAACATCCGCTCCGTGACCGACGAGAACTTTAGCAACATCCACGTTGTTGTTAAGCCCACATAAATGCAAGGGAGTCATCAAATTGTTGTCCCGTGCGTAGAGGATCGCACCCTTGTTGATCAGAACGGCTGCTGTTTCGCCGTTTCCCCACAGTGCGCAGTGATGCAGCGGCGTGAATCCATCATTATTAGTAATATTCACGTCGGCACCGCGAGATATCAAAAGCTCAGCAACCTTTGCCTGGCCACCGCTCGCGGCATAGTGCAGAATGGTCGATCCGCTAATGTCATAATCCAGTACCGAATGTTGAGACACAAGCAGTTCAGTAACACGGTCTATGTTTCCGGCTTTGGCGGCTTCAAAGATCTCCATCTGTGCAAACGCGGGCGCACTTATGAGAAAGATGAGCCGGAGAAGTACCACAAGCATTGGTTGATTCATGTCGCAACTCCTTTGTTTTGGAAATCCTGTAAGCAAATTATCTGCCATTCTGTACCGTGGCGATAGTGGTATTACTTCAAGTGCTACCTGGTAGGATCGCTTACCTGCAACGCAACTTCGGGCAACAGCGTAGAAGCACGGAATAATAGCGCCACAACGTGGGCAAGATCGGTACCGCCAAGATTTGCTTCAAAGGGAAACTCTTCTGCTTATACATCTCAAAGTATCGATTCGTTCAATGAAACGTATGTGCCGACAGTGACATCGGCACCCGATTCCCGTGACCCTTCGTTACGTCTGGGCTGGTTTGCGTTCACGTCCGAACTTAAGATACAAAGCAGGCACAACCACCATGTTCAAAGCGGTTGACGAAATCAAGCCGCCAAGAATCACAATCGCCATTGGTGTCTCGATCTCTTTGCCGGGTTGACCACCGCCAAGCGCCAACGGAATCAACGCAAGTCCAGCGCAAAAGGCTGTCATCAGAATCGGACTCATTCGCTCAATACTGCCCTGCACAATGGCATCGCGGAATGATACGCCTTCTTCCTCCATCAGATGATGATAGTGAGAAATGAGGAGAATGCCATTTCGCGCGGCAATACCGAACAACGTCACAAAACCAACCATACTCGCAATAGACACGATGCCATCCGTCATTCCAATGGCGACTACGCCGCCAATCAGCGCCAACGGCAGGTTCACCATCACCAGCAGCGCATCTCGCAGGTTGCCGAACTCGGTGAAGAGTAGGATAATGATTACCAATATTGCCAGCACCGTTAGAATACCGATCACTCGTCCGGCGCTTTCAGCGCTTTCAAGCTGACCTCCGTAAGACACAAAGTAGCCCTCTGGCAGTTTGACATTTGCTGCGACACGTTCCTGCACTTCTCGCACCACACTTCCCAAGTCTCGTCCGGCCACATTGGATTGAATCACAATCTTTCGGTTGACATTTTCGCGCGAGATCATATTGGGTCCCGTCGCACTATAGACAGATGCAAGATCTCGCAGCATCACGAAATGACCCGTCGGCGTATGAAACGGCGTGCGAACGATTGCCGCAGTGTCAGCTTTTGAGGCGGGATCATAGCGCACAATCATTTCGTATGCGAACTGACCTTCCATGACACGCCCGACAACCACACCATTGAACGCCGTTTCAATCGCTTCGGCCAACTGAACAGGCTTCACTCCATATTGACTCATCGCCTCGCGATTCATCTTGATTCGCAATTGCGGCACTTCGATCTGCGGTTCGACTGCCAGGTCCACAACACCGTTTACCTGCTCCATCTCTTTCTTGATCAGCTCCGCTGTGTTGCGCAGGTCCGTCAAGTTGTCGCCATATAGCTTCACTGCAATCGCGGCCTGAGTACCGCTCAGCATGTGGTCAATGCGGTGTGAAATCGGCTGGCCAATGCTAATGAATGTTCCGGGCACCATCGCTAAGCGGCCACGAAGCTCCTCAAGAAGATTCTCTTTGTCCACATCTTCCTCCAAACGGGCTTCCATTTCCGTCGCGTTTGAACCCATCGCATGTTCATCCATCTCACCGCGTCCAGTTCTGCGAGCTACACTTGCCACACCCGGTTGAGATAGTACAATCTGCTCGATCATACGTCCGATCTCGTGCGACTCGGCCAAGGACGTTCCGGGTGGTGATACAGAGATAACGGTAAGTGATCCTTCATTGAATTCCGGCAGGAACGCCTGTCCGAAACGGCTGTACAACACGATCGAACCAACGAGCAGCAGCACTGACACGGTGATGACTGACGTGGCATGTTTCAGCGCGAGGTCAATCGTCGGCTTGTAAGCTTGTTTCAACTTTCGTACTACCCATGATTCGTGCTCAATTTGGCTCGGCTTGAGTTTACCAAGCAGGTAGTACGTCAACGCCGGAACGACCGTGATAGCAACCACAAGTGAGCCAAGTATCGAGATGATGAACGACACGCCGAGTGGCTTGAGCAAGCGTCCTTCAACACCTGATAAGAAGAACAGCGGCGCGAACACGGCAATGATGATCAGTGTCGCTACAACAATCGGCTTTCTGACTTCAAGCGAAGCGCGATAGATAACTTCAAGTACTGAGCGTTTCTCGTTCTCAGGTTTCAGGGCATTAAGCCTCAATCGTCGGAACACATTCTCGACATCAATAATCGCGTCGTCCACCAGCAGTCCGATGGCGATGGCCAAGCCACCCAGTGTCATCGTGTTGATCGTGCTGCCCATTATGCTCAGAGCGAACACAGCCACAACAAGCGACAGCGGAATCGCAAGCAGGCTGATAAGCGTGGTGCGCACATTCCCGAGGAACAGCAGCAGAATAATTGTAACGAGAATTGCGCCGTCCCGCAGCGAAGTCAGCACATTGCGCACGGCCACTTCAATGAAGTTTGCCTGTCGAAACACATCGGCGCGCACCTCTACATCAGAAGGGGCTTGGCGCTGCAATTCTTCAATAGCTGTCTCGATTCGCCTCGTCAATTCAAGCGTATTCGCACTTGGCTGCTTCTGAACAGAAAGAATAACTGCGTCCTTGCCCTCCACTGATGCTGTACCTAGCGCCACTCCTCCGTCCACTTTCACATCTGCAACTTGATCAATCAAAATCGGCACGCCGTTGCGAATCGTTATGACCGTGCGGCCGATGTCATCCACTGACTCCACACGACCGAGTCCGCGAATCAAATGCTCGCGTCCGCCTTCCAATAAGTAGCCACCCGTCGTATTCTCGCTGGATAACCTTGCGGCTTCAACAAGTTCTTCAAGTGACACATTGTAGGCAAGCAATCTTTCCGGCTTGACGACAATTTGATACTGCTTCACCTGCATACCAATCGGCGTCACTTGCGCCACGCCGGGAATTGCAAGGAGTCGCTTACGAAGGATATTATCTGAGTAAGATCGTAAATCCGTCGGATGCAGCGAGTCACTGCGCACGCTGACCAGCATTACCTCGCCCATGATGGACGAGATTGGCGCCAGCATCGGCGGCTCCATGTCGGGAGGCAAACTGCTCATCACGGACTGTAATCGTTCCGTGACAACTTGTCGAGCTTGAAGTATTTCGGTACCCCAAGTAAACTCGACCCAGATGATGGCCATGCCCGTTGTAATCGAAGAGCGGACACGCCGGACACCGGTTGCGCCGTTCATAGAGGACTCAATCGGAAACGCCACAAGGCTTTCGATTTCTTCTGGCGCGAGGCCATGAACGTCCGCCATTACCGTTACTGTCGGCGCGGTTAACTCAGGGAAAATGTCAATCGGCATCTGTAAGGCCACATACGTTCCGCCGACAAGCAGAACGAGCGCGGCCAACAGCACGTGAAATCGCTTCTCGAGCGATTGTCGAATCATGAAATCAAACATGCGTGCTCCTTAATGCGCGTGGCCGTGACCGACTTCGCCGGTACTGCCAGATGCAAGTTTGATTTTGTATGCTCCGGCGGTCGCGACGCGTTCGCCCTCATTCAGCCCGGACAGAACTTCAACCCACGGACCATCAATCGCTCCCGTTGTGACGACGCGCCGCACCCAAGTCTCACCGCCTTTTTGCACGTACGCCACGGAGGCTCCACCATCTTCCAGTATTGCCGACTTCTGAACAGCCAGTGCAGAACGCGTTTTGGATGTTTGTACTTCAACTTGCACGAACTCTCCGACTTTCAGTAGCCCGTCACGATTGCGCAATTCAAACGTTATCGGAATTCGGCGAGTAATCGGGTCCAAGATTGAACCGGAAGCGATAACTTTTCCTTCAAAATCAGCAGTTGAGAGCACATGTTCCGAGCCGCCGATTGAAAAGTATGCGCTTTGCACATCCGTCGCATTGCGCATATCAGCTGCGGCAACATGTACTTCGAGCCATAATACATCGGGATCAATCACACTGAAGAGTCGCTGCCCCGGCTGTACGTACGAGCCGTAGGCAATATCGTGATGTGCAATTACTCCGTCACGCGGTGAACGTACAGTGAAGTGCGGCGAATCGCTATCCATATCATCCAATTCCGCACCTCCCAGCGCCGCGCTCAACTGCGCTTGCTTAATGGCAAGCTGTTGCGTCGCTTCTTCCAGCCTGCGCTCCGATGCAGCTTTCTGTTCGTAAAGTTTTTCAACTCTGCTGAGTTCTGCCTTGGCCAGACGATACTCACCAAGCAATTGAAACCAACTATTCTCGGCGCTAGGTGACGGCGAAATCATTGCCAATGCTTGACCTTTGCGCACCTGTTGTCCGTGCCGCACTGCGCCGAACCGATGATCTGGCAGCAATGCTCCTGAGAATGGCGCAAAGACTTCTGACGTTCTATTACCAGCAGGCTTGAGTTCACCCGGCGCGCGAAGATTGTCGTTGAGATCTCTTCGTTCAACCAACCCCGTCTTCGTTCCCAGCAACCACTGCTGTTCCTTCAAAAACGAAATCTCGGTTTCACCGTCTTCTTCTTCATGCGGCATTTCTGGTGCATGACCCTGATAAACCTGCACATTGGGTAGCCTCACCGTTCCGCTCATCTGCGAAGACGCAAGCGTCATTGTCAAGTCGTACGTGCCAGGATCCGGCGGCGCGATCTCTACGATGAAGATGCCTGTTCGAGTTACGGTATCAGCGACCTGTGACTTGACCACACGGTCTCCGCTCATCCATTGAATGGTCAGAGGCCCTTTCGTTGCCGGTTCAAAGGTGAGCATACTCGTGAAGTGTAGCACGGCTTCAGAAGTCTGACCTGCCACAAACGGCGGCCACTCGCCAAACATTTCTAAGTCATCCTGCCACAGCGTTTCCACAATACCGCCTTCACCATGCCCGTGTCCATGATCGTCTCCATGGTCATCATGAGCCTGTTCTGTGCCGTGATCATGATCATTGTGTGCGTGATCCGTGTGGCGAGTGCCACAGCCCATCGCTAATACTAACGCGGCAACGGAAAGAATCGAAAAGTATATATTTTTCATGTTACTTGCCCTCATTTACAATGGGATAGCCGGTTACTTCGCGAAGCCGCAGGTCTGCTTCGATGCGCGCCGTTACGAGTTCATAGGCAGCGGACAGAATCTCCTCGCTGGACTGAAATGCGTCTAGGAGTTCAAGGTATCCTGTTTCGCCGCTCAAATAGAGTGAATGTGCGGCATTCACATGATTGACAAGCTCATCAAGTCTCAAAGATTCGTAGGACACTCGTCGAACTTCTTGCCAACGTTCGAAAGCACTGCTTACGACCTCGGCAAGCTGACTCTTCGCATTGGCGTGACGGCGTATTGCGTTATACTGTTCTGCGCGTGCCTGCTGCAAGGCCGAACCTCGCCAGTTAAACAAGGGTATTTCCAATTCGGCTTCAATCAGCAAACCAGATTCATCTCTGTCCGTTGATTTCTGTCCGACGCCAACAGAAAGGTTGGGCAATCTTTTCAATTTGGCAGCCGTCACGCTCTTCGATGTGGCCGCATCATTCGCTTCGAGAAATCGCAACTCCGGTGCATGTGATTCAGCATACGCTAATGCTTCGTCAGAACTCGTGAAGCTCGGTGAGTCAATTGCTTCAACATCAAGCGTACGCAAAGTTGACTCATCCAAACCGGTCTCTCGACTGAGATAGATTATAAGATCACGCAATTCTGTTTGCAGTGCAACTCTGCGATTCGTCACGGCGATGGACTCAATCCGTACTCGCTGAGCATCAAACCCTGAGATGTCACCTTCCCTTTCACGCGCATCGTTCGCCATCAGAATTTCTGCATAGCGTCGTTCCAGCGTGTCTGAAAGTTGCAGGCTCGCTATCAGTTGCTGAAGCCTAATGACCTTTAACAACAGATTAATCTGAATGTCGATTCGCTCCTGGTCGTACCTAGCTTCGGCGGCTGCCACTGCAGCGGAAGCTGATGATCTTTGCGCACCCATCGACCACAGGAATCCGAGATCTTGTCGAAATCCAATTGTGCGTTCGGTCACCGAGGCCTGATCATTGCCGAGATCTTCACTCGAACCGAACAGCGTCGGATTTGGAACGGCGCGCTGCTCGCCGAAGAACGCACGTGTACGTGCCACCTCGAGCTTCGCCTCCAGAAGTCTGGGGGAGGTGCTATCGGCGGCAGCAAACAAATCGGTAATCGTCGCGGAGCGACTAACCAAACGTGGATCAACAAGAGGGGAAATCAAAACAGCCACCCCCAACAGGAGTGGCCAGCAAAGAAAATGCTTGGGCATTCTCGCTCCTTGTCTTTAGCTAATAAGAAATCGCCGTCCTGAATACAGGACGGTTATGTTTGCCTTAAGTCAAGTGCGATTTAGGAGGTCGTTCGAAAGGAAAGAGAGGTGGGAGAGGGAAGCGATGCTTTAATAGATAATCAATAAACTCGGCAGCTGGTGCTGGGCCGAAATGGACAACATGGGCCGTGACTCCCGTCAACTGAAAATGGGCATGACCATCGATGGTCACTCCCATTTCTGAGTGTGCTACATCTTCGTGGTGGTCATGGTGCGGGAATTCAGCGGCGATTCCCAGTCCGGCGACCAGCATGATGAGAAGCACGGTTAATATCCGAGAGAAAGGCATATTGCTTAAACAGAATCCACGGAGCTTAGTTCCGTTGAGGCGATGTCCTTAAATAAATCTGATAATTCTTGTCATAATATACGGATTGCAAAAGCTGGACACAAGGTAGCGGATCAGTCCAAGGAACTTCCAACGCTCGCTAATCCGCTGTCGATTACTCACGCAGTTCATGGGCATTGTTCAAGCAAGCAATGGCCTAATAACCCGATATTCCCTCAAAAATAGAAAACTCTTGTTAAACTCATATTTAACAAGAGTTTTTTAGTGGAGACGGCGGGAATCGAACCCTAAGGCTTTGGTTCACTTAAAGCTATACATAATATTCAGTTAGAAATCAAATAACGCAATAAATGGTTCTTATTCTTACTCTCTAAATACTTGTTTTTGTCAGGCAATTTCCGACATCTACTGACATTTTTACTGACAGTCAAAAGACACCAAAAAGGAGGTTTACTGGCTGCCGAGAGACTTACGAGAGCCAAGTCAATTGGTCTTTCCAGTTTGGCCGATCCTTCTGAGATAAGTGGTCTGGCCCAGATCAATTTCCCCGAAGGTTGACGTAATCGCTGTCACCCTGTAGACTGCCCGAGCCGCGATGCTGGCACCCGCGTGGCGAAAGTTATTCTGTGTCGTTGTGCCGACCGATGCGAAAGACTCAAAAAAGGGATGCGCGATTGTCTTGATCGCCCTTTTCGGTTCACCCCCACGTGCGTGGGGAATACGGGCGCCTTTTGCCATGGTCGATATTGCCTATCGGTTCACCCCCACGTGCGTGGGGAATACAACGCTGCATTCTGCGATGCCTTCGCTGCGATCGGTTCACCCCCACGTGCGTGGGGAATACAAGGGCTTACGAAATTCAGCGAAGAGGAGCTCCGGTTCACCCCCACGTGCGTGGGGAATACATCGCGATGAGATGGAATGGGAAGCGCGCATACGGTTCACCCCCACGTGCGTGGGGAATACGCGATGAGAATATATCATGTTTCGGGGCGTAGCCGGTTCACCCCCACGTGCGTGGGGAATACTTGGAAGACGGGCACAAGATGAAAAAGCAGACCGGTTCACCCCCACGTGCGTGGGGAATACGTAATGATTGCACACCTTACTGTGGCAAGTTGCGGTTCACCCCCACGTGCGTGGGGAATACGTAAGGCAAGTTGCGGTTCACCCCCACGTGCGTGGGGAATACGTCCAAATCATCGGCCATTATATGACTGTCAACGGTTCACCCCCACGTGCGTGGGGAATACGACACCAGCACCGAACTCTACTGGTGTGAAAACGGTTCACCCCCACGTGCGTGGGGAATACTTAAGAGTGCATCTACAAACCTATCAATAAACGCGGTTCACCCCCACGTGCGTGGGGAATACGCGGCTTCGTCCCCGTCGGCGGTACGCATTACCGGTTCACCCCCACGTGCGTGGGGAATACGATGGCGGTTGTTCGCTCTCCGCCGATGCGGACGGTTCACCCCCACGTGCGTGGGGAATACGAGAGATAGATTACGCTCCGTTCGCGGGCTCTCGGTTCACCCCCACGTGCGTGGGGAATACGAGTTGCCACTGGCCACAATCGGCGCCGAAATGCGGTTCACCCCCACGTGCGTGGGGAATACCGCGTTGACCAGTGATGGTGGAGAGGCGTTGACCGGTTCACCCCCACGTGCGTGGGGAATACGCAGTAATCAAAAGAGAGAGCGCTGAGTCCGGCCGGTTCACCCCCACGTGCGTGGGGAATACTTCGGTGGTCAGGGCGAATTGCCGTTCGGTGTCGGTTCACCCCCACGTGCGTGGGGAATACTTCGACATAGAGCAAGTCTCCTTCATCAAGCGCGGTTCACCCCCACGTGCGTGGGGAATACGTCCTCGCCGGCGCCGATTGTTACGTTTAAGTGCGGTTCACCCCCACGTGCGTGGGGAATACGCCGCCGCCGAGATTGACTTTGACATCATTGACGGTTCACCCCCACGTGCGTGGGGAATACTAGTCCACGCCGTGAACATGGCCGACCCCCATCGGTTCACCCCCACGTGCGTGGGGAATACACCGACTTTTTCGATGGCGGGAAGGTGATGAGCGGTTCACCCCCACGTGCGTGGGGAATACAGGTGCGCATTGACAAATCAATACAACGTCATGCGGTTCACCCCCACGTGCGTGGGGAATACCAGATATTCTCGGTAAGCTTTGCGCGTGTGAATCGGTTCACCCCCACGTGCGTGGGGAATACGCCGCCGCCGAGATTGACTTTGACATCATTGACGGTTCACCCCCACGTGCGTGGGGAATACGCGGTTCACCCCCACGTGCGTGGGGAATACTTCTTTGCTGATTACCCCCCTTTGATAGAGGTCGGTTCACCCCCACGTGCGTGGGGAATACGGAAAATTGGCGCTTTGCCACGATTGCATCACCGGTTCACCCCCACGTGCGTGGGGAATACGCGAGGCTCTTGCAAAGAGCGGCTTATGCAATCGGTTCACCCCCACGTGCGTGGGGAATACGCGTTGGCAAACTTCTTTCGCATCAGTGCGGCCGGTTCACCCCCACGTGCGTGGGGAATACGAGGTGGACGGCACCGCCCTCTCAACTTTGCGCGGTTCACCCCCACGTGCGTGGGGAATACCTGATGATGTTACCGATACGCTCGGCAACTTGCGGTTCACCCCCACGTGCGTGGGGAATACTACAGGAGACTTAATGGCTCGGTTTGGGGGAACGGTTCACCCCCACGTGCGTGGGGAATACTCTAATAGACCGATATGGCGGAAAGCTTTTGCCGGTTCACCCCCACGTGCGTGGGGAATACTTGCGTAAGCAAATAAAAACATACGCGAAAAACGGTTCACCCCCACGTGCGTGGGGAATACAACCGCGCCTCGGCTCAGGCTAACCTCCCGCTCGGTTCACCCCCACGTGCGTGGGGAATACTTTCTTGGCGCTGACGGTCAAACAGGATTCTACGGTTCACCCCCACGTGCGTGGGGAATACCGATATGATTGATGCACTCCTCTATGCAATGTACGGTTCACCCCCACGTGCGTGGGGAATACGATAATCCAGCACTCCCGCTTGACATGGTGGAGCGGTTCACCCCCACGTGCGTGGGGAATACGAATCGCAGGACATTGCTAACGCGCTCTTCGACGGTTCACCCCCACGTGCGTGGGGAATACTGTGTTCAGACCTGATGTTCTCGTTGTGTCATCGGTTCACCCCCACGTGCGTGGGGAATACTCAATGATTTCACCCGTGACAGGAAACGCAATCGGTTCACCCCCACGTGCGTGGGGAATACCTCACCGGAGTCATCTATCCCCAGCGCGGCGCCGGTTCACCCCCACGTGCGTGGGGAATACGAGAATAGGCTATCTAATCAGTCGGGATATAACGGTTCACCCCCACGTGCGTGGGGAATACGTCCTCTCCCTCTTGGGTTGGCCTCTGGCCGCCGGTTCACCCCCACGTGCGTGGGGAATACCAGGGTGGGTAGAGAAGATGCTCATGCTTGCACGGTTCACCCCCACGTGCGTGGGGAATACTGGAGTTCGGGTTTCCAGCGGTCATAGAAGGCGCGGTTCACCCCCACGTGCGTGGGGAATACGAAGACGGCTCCGGCAATGTCGTGGTCGACTCCGGTTCACCCCCACGTGCGTGGGGAATACGACCTCGTCGGCCTGATTGTCTCTGCGGATACCGGTTCACCCCCACGTGCGTGGGGAATACGTGTCATTATGTCACTTGCCACTAATTTAAGGCGGTTCACCCCCACGTGCGTGGGGAATACGTGTTAGTTGTCTTTGCGGAAAGCATCTATCTTCGGTTCACCCCCACGTGCGTGGGGAATACAGAGAGCAACCCTGTTTTTAGCCGCTCTGTGGCGGTTCACCCCCACGTGCGTGGGGAATACACCGTATCGTACAGCATGAACGCCACGAAGTTCGGTTCACCCCCACGTGCGTGGGGAATACTCTTTGACCTCTCTCTCCATGACGAGAGGGATCGGTTCACCCCCACGTGCGTGGGGAATACGCAGGGACATCGCCGGAGCCCTGTTTGATTTCCGGTTCACCCCCACGTGCGTGGGGAATAC
>JABWCQ010000028.1 GCA_013360195.1 bacterium | reverse complement strand
CTACACGCTGCTTCGCGACGCCGTGCTCGTCCGTGATGCGCAGTTTAACGGCCAGGACTCGATTGAATACGACGGCGCGATGGCAAAAGTCAAGTCGCTGCAAAATGTCGGCAAGGCGTTTGTAACCGGAATTGATCTGCATGCCAAGGTGCATGTCAGTCACAATGTCACTGCGGCAACACAACTCTCCGCCGCTCAAGGACGCGACACCGAAAGTGAAATGCCGCTCCGTCCCGTTCCTCCATTATTCGGTCAAACCAGCGTCATCTATGAAGCGAAGCAATGGACGGGTGAACTCTACGCGCGTTACAATGCATGGAAGCAGTTGGACGATATTCCCGTTGCTGGCGGAGAAGTCACCGTTTACACCGATGACGGCGTGCCCTCGTGGTGGACGCTGAACCTGCGCGGTGATGTTCGCATCGTCGAGCATCTTGAGCTTGTTGCGTCACTTGAAAATATTCTCGACCTGCACTATCGTCCCTATGGTTCCGGCGTCAGCGCCCCGGGACGCAATCTGATAGTGAGTTTGAGGGCTGAGTTGTAGAGCTTTCTAATTTCACATTTCCTGTTTCATGTTTTCTCCAAACCGGTGGGTCCCGAAAGGAGATGGTGTATGTGGTGGTTTATTGCTCTGTTGTTTTCGTGAGTTTTGTTCGGTCGCCCACCCACCATTTGCCTTGCTAAGTTCCAAAGTTATCACTTTTGCACAATATGTCCAAAACTGACCGACATTTTGACCAATGCAATTTCTGCAAACAGTTTGAAGTGCCTTTGCCCTCGCTTTCTCAGCTTTCTATTGGGTCGTCCGAAGTCCGCACCCCTGTCCGTTTATGTAATAATTGTGGAGCAAGATTCGCTGACGAGGCTTCACTTCCGAACCTGGACCTTAGCAGTTCCAAGTCCCGCGACACCTATCTGACGGAATTCCTTCGCAAGAAGAGTCCAACATCTGTGGAGAGTCTACGAGCGAGGCTTTGTTACTACATAAAGGGCGATGTTAATTCTGCGGCGATCTTGCTTGCCGAGGACATAATATCGAGAGTCGATGGCCACCTACGGACCACTCCTCCGGTGATGCCGCCTCCACAAGCACCGACACGACCTCCAATAGTTCCATCTGAAGTGACCGAAGAAGATTTGCGCAAACAGCTTAACGCAGCACTCAAGTCAATTGTTTCGATTCATGATTCATGGAAGTATCGTCAAGAGTGGTTTGTAAGCCACAAGAATGAAATAGGCAGGATTCGCGATTTCGTAAAGAAGTATGACGAAGAGACACTCTACGACCTTGCCCAGATTCGGTTCGATAGAGATTCGCCATTCTCGCATGTTTACGACCGTTATGACTTCGTACGGTTCATCGAGTTCTACTTTTTGTACCCGTACGGCCACTATATTGCTACAGACATTTTTGATGAAAGTTTCTTTGGCTCGCCACAAGCGTTTGCAGAGTTAGCAGAGTCTTTGGATTTCGACGAAAAGCTTGGAGTCTTCTTCAGCCTTATTGCAATGGCGTTGCGTTGGGAGGACTCTTTTGTTGACATGGAGACATGTTTGCGAGGCATGTTTTATCTTTTGTTATCAATTCAAGCTGATCGGGCAAATGGAGATGTTGCGCAATTGGGTGCGGAGTCGGTGCGTGATTCTCTAATCGATCTGAGCGCGTTTGAGTTTGACTCTTTGATATGGTTGTTTTTGTCCTTACAGCTTTCTACATACTGGGCCACGGATGGCTTTGAATTAGTGCATTCAAGATTCAAGGATCTAACAACGCACTTTGATGTCTTTGCAAGACGACTTGTGCAGGATCATGGGGAGAGTCTATCGTCTAAAACAAAGCACTTTTTTCAAGAGACATCAAAATTTTCTGTACTGCTGCGAGGTTTAGAGGACTCAGATGACTCTGTGGGCATTACAAGGGAGCGTGTCTTTGCTGAATTTGAAGCTAACTACACACTCGATGAGAATCTGAATCGATATCTCATGTGCCTAAGTGTCCCGAGCGCAAAGAGACCAAGAAGTGGCGTGAAGTCGAGCCATGAGCTGATTACTGAAATTCTGACTATGAAAGTTACTCCGATAGCAATTAGTGACTTCACCGATGCGCTTTTTGCTTGCTCGACTGACAAGTGCAAAGAGACTTTTAGGTCACATGCAAGAGAACTTGCCATCAAGTATCAAAACGGTAACCTAGCTGACGCACGTCCGTTGACGTATGATATTCAAAGAGCATTTCCAGAGCTCGTCGAAGTTGATGTCAACCGTCATCTGGAGGCGTTGAAGTTGTTCGGTAAGGCCGAGTTTGTCGAATTGTATCGGTCCGTTCCTCCATCGACAGGACCAATGGTATTCTTAGAAATGGAGATTGGGCACCGCTTGAAATGCGTTGAATTGCGGATGAAGTCACTTCTTGCTATGTTTCAGGTAGCTGGTTTCGGAAACAAGATAGAGAGGCAAGAAGCATTCTGGAATGAAAGTGGTGAACGTCTTGTTGTCTGGAATAAGGCAAAGAGTTTGATGTCAGATGAGCGGAAAGCTTCGCCTTCTCTAAGAAGGGGTATTGATGCAGCGTTTCCATTTGAGTACCTGTATTTCAGCGAATTATGGTGGTGTCTAAGTGGTGAAATTGTTGTCCGTAAGCTAAATGGTGACAAAGGAACTAAGACGAAGTTTTCTTCCATCTTTCGGCCAATTGATAAAGTGCTGAAACGAAAAGCATACACTTATACAGATCTCGGTAATTTTATCTGCGATCTTCGCAATAGTTGGGCGCATGGACGAGGACTAAGTGGAGATCCGGATACCATTCGTGGAAAGCTTCGTGAATTTGAAGATCTGATCGGTGAATTAGATGAAGCTGTCCGAACTACTCGCAAATAGTCTCGTTGTAAATACTCAAAAAATTCTATACATTCAATAAATAACAACAGCTTACCGGGCCGGGAACCAAACTCATTGCCCATGCGTTCAATGAGTACGCCTACTCCCCTCCCGCCGGACCAAGCCCTTGTGAAATAAGGTGCACCCCCGAAAACTATCTTCCATTTTATCAAATACAACCGTTCCGCCAATTGTTAGCGTTTTACACAGAAACAGTCGTTTAGGACGGCCTTTTCGATTCTCAATTTTCATTTCCTATTTCTAATTTCAAATCAGCTATGCCAAAAATTCTACTCAACGACGGGATTGACGCCCTTGCCGCTGAAGCCCTGATCTCGTCGGGCTTCGACATTGACACCAAGCATTACGACGGCGACGAACTGTTCGCCAAAGTCGCGACCGTGGACGCACTCACCGTGCGCTCCGCTACCAAAGTCACCAAAGACGTCATTGACGCCGCGAAGAATCTGAAGATCATCGTGCGCGGCGGAGTCGGTGTCGATAACATCGATGTTGCCTACGCCGAATCCAAAGGCGTCGTCGTGCGTAACACGCCCGCCGCATCTTCAACATCCGTGGCAGAATGCGCCATCGGGTTGATGTTCAGCATCGCCCGCGCAATCCCTGCTGCCAACGCTTCCATGAAGAACGGCGAATGGGACAAGAAATCGTTCTCCAAAGGTATCGAACTCGAAGGCAAAACACTCGGCATCATCGGCATGGGACGTATTGGCACTCGTGTTGCCGAAAAGGCCGCAAGTCTCGGCATGCGCGTCATCATGGGCTATGACAAGTTCCCAGAAAAGGTCAAGGTCAAAGGCTTTCAACTGCGCGAACTCAATGAAGTCTTCGAAGAGTCCGACATCATCTCCGTGCATATTCCAAAATCAAAAGATGAACCCTCACTCATCGGCGCGAAGGAAATCGCTATGATGAAATCCGGCGTAATTCTCATCAACACCGCGCGCGGCGGCGTAATTGACGAAGAAGCGTTGCTGGCGGCTCTGAATAGTGGTCACGTATACGGAGCCGGTATCGATGTTTGGGTCGGCGAACCCAAACCGCGCCAGGACTTGGTTACACATCCGCGTGTCGTCGCCCTGCCGCACATCGGCGCACAGACCATCGAAGGTCAAGGCCGCGTTGGTGACGAAGTTGCCGAAATCCTAAAAGACTTCTTTCATAAGTAGAGTTTACTTGCTTTAGGCATCCTCTCTGCTTACTTTGATAGAGTGGGCCCCGCCGTTCGACACCTTACAACAGGTGCAGGACGATGGCATCCACTTGCCGACATAACTCTCTGTCTTTGTTGCACTTTCTGACAAAGGTGCAGTGTGTGCTATGTGTCCCAGCTGACAAGAGGAAACCTATGTTTATTAAAGCCTTCCATCGCGGACTCTCTCCTCGGTGGAAGGTTTTTGCTTTTCCCAACATAGGAGCTTCCTCATGACCCGCATCGCGCTCGCTCTCCTTATATATGCCTCTCTGGCCTGGGGGCAGAATTGGGAATATTCAAGTGCCACATTGGAGCCGCAGCCTGATATCGGAGCACATTCGCAGTTTCACATTCTGGCGTATGACTCTGGCCGGACGGCTTTTGCCTGCGGTATGGATTGGGACTGGGAAATCGCCGGCGTGTATGATTCACTTGGCCAAAGGCTGTGGTGCCAGTGCAGTGATTACGTTTTCATTGAGTCTGCCCGCGCTTACGCACTTGAACTGATCGCGAAGCCCGGCGGTTTTATGGCGCTTCACTACTATTGGGCGCCAAACTTCTGGGGTCCCTCGCGTGCCTTTGGCCGCAAGTACGGCGGTGCCGGACCGCTTTATCAAACGGTTAATCTGTACGACAGCGCGTCGGCGATTGCTGCTACTTATTACGGTGGCGATTGCATCTTCCTTTGTGCAAGCACGACAAATGTAGAGAGGTTCTTTATCGCCGGTGCAACGGACGAGGAAAATACTTGGACGTTATCGCTGTGGACGGAGAATTTCCACGATGAGCCGTGGGCCTTTTGCTTGGCCACAGGACAAGGCGTCGCATATGCGGGGAGACGGTATATAAACAACATGGAGTTTTACGAGTTCACAGTCGTTGGCGCGAACGGTACCGATGTCGATAACTGGCCGATTGACATGGATTCACTCACCGCCGAGATAGTTATGTGCGCTGATCCGCAACAAGGTTTCTGGGCAATCAGCGTTCGACATACGGAAGGCGAAGAGGATGAGATGTTGTTTTATCGATCCGTGTCGAACAGCTATTACAGCCAAATTCTGAATTTTACTGTACCACCGATGGAGTTCGGTGTCGTGCCGTCAATTCATGCCGTGCCTTACGGAGATGGTGCGCTAGTCGCAGGCGAGGCCAGCGTCGCCGGAACGCCTTGTCTGTTCACTGCTGCGATATCAGCAAGTGGACTGATTTGGTTAGATACGTTGATGGGCCACACGCGCATCCTTGATCTTTCCCCCTTTGCCAATGGCTTTACGGCTGCGGTTCGTACCGATGACAGTGGCCCCGTCGAGTTGCTTCGCGCACATGAAACATCGAGCACCACGCCGCACTTTTACCCGTTCACACCGAATGCGTTCGCTCTTTCCGCCTACCCCAACCCCTTCAACGCGCAAACAACCATCACGTTTGAGTTGGCGCGCGCGGGGGATGTGACGCTGAAACTTTTTGATGTGTTGGGAAGAGAAATCGAGACACTGCTCAACGAGCCGCTTGCCGCCGGAACGCATGCGCACAACTTTACTGCGTCTCAATTGCCGAGCGGCGTCTATTTTGTCAAGTTGTCGGCAAACTCAGTGACAGCCACTCACAAATTACTTCTGTTGAAATAGCATCCTTGTTAATTCTACCCGGGAGAACAACCATGCTGAAGCTCATTCTCGCACTGCTGCTTGTCACTACGCAACTTTCGGCCATGGAAAACTACTTTTGGCTGACGCATTCGGAGCGCTCGCTCGCGTTCCCAGGTGATATTCTGCGGTTCTTCGGGCGCGACACCCTGTGGGGACCCGTGCATTCGAACGGTTGGATTGCCACACAAAACGTCGGCGGACTGCCTGTCGCAATAGGTCCCGTCAGCACGGCTATGTCGGGTTTCGCGCCCGGCAGTCCCAATCCTCCCATGCAGTTTCTCGGCGGCGCGCCGGAGTTTAACGCCGGTGATATTGTCTTTCCCGATTCGCTCACCTATTTGCGAGAAACGGCTCTTGAGCAAGGAACATATATTTATGAACCACTCCATGAATGGTATTGCATCGTGCTGGACTCCATTGCCCGTTTCTACTACTATCCCCTCGGCACTGAACGAGATACGACAACTGCGGAGTATTTCGACATCCAGCTCGATTCCTTCCGCCGTGTGATTTTCGTGGACGGCAAGCTCGATATTCGCGGAATTCTCGCCGCCCGCGGCCATCAATTGCACCTCGGCTGTAGTCAGGATATTCGCATCGTGGACAACATCATGATTCGCAATACCAATATGCAGAACGGAACGCTTCCCGATGGCGCCGACTCGCGCATTGCTCTGGCCTCTGAGCAGGGCATCTACATCGCCAACACGTGGGAGAACGGCCGCGAAAACCGCGCGCAAGGTTCGGACGTCGTGATTACCGCGTTCCTGTTTGCAATGGGTACGCATTTCCAAATGGAGCAGATGAACGACGTTGGCGACCCGTATATCGGTCCGTCACCTGATGAACGCGGCAACATCGTGCTCACCGGCGGTATCACGCAGTACCATCGCGGCTACGTGCATCGCAGTAATCGCGGAGGTTCAGGCTACAACAAAATTTATCACTATGACGCGCGCAACCGATTGTGGCGCACGGGAGTCTTCGAACCGATTGACCCGCTCGAAGAGGATTGGGTGTCGCCCGTTGACAACCCTCTTTTCCCGGCACAGTTCACTTTGAGCGTCGCGCCCAATCCGTTCAACGTCAGCACGACGATTCGCTTTACACTGCCGCAAATGCAATCTGTGCGTGCGCGAGTGTATGACGTACAGGGCCGCGAAGTGATGCAGCTTGCTGATAGGCAATATCCCGCCGGAAGCCACGTCTTGCAATTTAACGGCGAGTCGCTCGCGTCCGGCGTGTACTTCCTGCGCCTTGAAACACTTGGGCAAATCGAAACAAGGAAACTCATGCTTATCAAATAGCTGAGTGGCAAGAGCCGCCAAGCGGTTGCCTATTTGTGCAAATATCCGTATCTTTCACCCCGTGCTAATCGCCTATCTGGCCCTGCTCGGGGTGACGTTTTTCTGGGGCTTCACCTTCCCCATCGTGCAGTGGTCGCTCGACGACTGCTCGCCGATACTGTTCGTTGCACTCAGGTTTACTCTTGCGGCGCTGCTTTTCCCGCTCTTCTTCGGCAGGAAATCGTTCTCCTTGAATCCGCAGCTTGTCAAGCGCGGACTCGTGCTCGGGTTATTCCTTTGCGGCGGTTACATCTTTCAAACCATCGGACTGAAGTACACTACCTCCGCGCGCGCCGGATTCATCACCGCGCTCTATGTCCCCTTCACTCCGGTCCTCGCCTGGCTGCTCTTTCGCGCAAGAATCCGCAAGCGCATGTGGCTCGCCGCAGCCATCGCTTTTGTCGGTATACTCGTTCTGTCACTGCCCGAATCACTTGTGGACGGCAAACCCGTACTCGAACAGATGGCGCTGAATCGCGGCGATAAACTGATTCTTGTTTGCGCGTTCTGCTATGCGATGCACATCCTGTTTATCAACCGCTGGTCGAACGCCGCAAGCGAACTGCCGCTGTCGTGGCTGCAGATTCTCGGAACCGGACTTATCGCCGGCGCGTTACTTCCTGTGGAACGGCTGCACTTTGACCTCACACGCGAGCTTGCCGTCGCGCTGTTTTTCACAGCCATTCCAGCCTCTGTCATCGCCATCTGGGCCATGATGAAGTTTCAACCCCGTGTCCCCGTCACCGGTGCGGCTATCGTCTATTCCATGGAGCCCGTCACCGCCGCGCTCGCCGCGTGGACCTTACAGGACCACATTCCGCCAAACATAACTATCATCGGCGCGGCCTGTATTCTCGTCGCCATGCTCGTCGCCTCAACCATTCAAGAACCGGAAGTCCCCCGTACATGATTGTGCGCTCGTTTTGTATTCTGCTGTTGTTGTTTACATTTGTCTCTGCAAGACCCCGTGTTGTTGTCGAACGCGACTCCACATTGATGCAGCAGCAGCAACCGAACTACTTCCCGCCGACGGATTCTTCCGGTCCGCGTATGGTCATTGATCCCGGCGCGATGATTTACCAGATGAAGGTGGACTCGATTAACAAAGTTGCCGAAGAGAAAATCCGCGAGCAAATTATCGCACTCGAGAAAAATTTCGAGGATCCCGAATTCGAAGAAAAGGTCGGACGGGTTATCGGCACAATTGTCATGGAGCAGCAGATGGCTTTGCTCGATTTGCAAATCAGCCGCGCGATTTCGTTGCAGGACACTTTGCTGATGATGGGCATGCAAGTCGGTTTGGCTGAACTGTTGAAGAAGTATCCCGAGCTGGAGTATGAGCTCTTGAATCTCGACAAGCGGATCGCCAAAGAGTTTCAGATGATCTACGAACACTCGACCAAGTAACCAAACACGAAATGATTGAATCACCATCCCCTTTCGCAAAACCACATCCCGGCCTCAGAGTCAAAGAGTATCAAGCCGTTGTCCCACGTCCCACCGCTGAGCAGGTCGCCCGCTTTCCCCAGGAGGCCACCGAACTGCTCGACCGCATTTGGACTCGCCACAACGAACTGATTCCCTATGGTCAATACGGTCTCGATTGGATTCGCGGACGGCATTTCGTGCTCGCCGGAGCGACCGGTCCCGGACTCGGCGGAGCCATCGAGAGCGCGGTGCGCCGTTTCACTGCAGTGGATGGCAGCGTCACTGTGCTCGCGCGAGACCTGTCGCGCTCGGTGGGTTTTGAGATGGGAAAACAGATGGTCACACGCGCGCAAAACATGGGGTTCGGCTCGCGCTATCATCTCTCCAATGACGGCATGGCACTCGAAGGCCCCGCATTTGATTGGGTGCTGCAATCACTCAAGGAAGCCGGCGCGAAGGAAGTTATCTACATCAACTGCGTCGCCGCCGCGATGGCCGGAATGCTCCCCGACATGCCGCCGATTTATGTCAAGGACGTTGACGAAGAAGGTTTGTTTCAGTACAAGCTCGGCTACCTGACCGATCAGCAAATTGAGAACACGCGCCACATCATGGGACGCATGGCGGTCGAGTTTCCGCAAAGACTTGCCGAAGCGGGAATCAAAGTGCGCGTCACCGGATTTATTGATTGGCGCGGCAGTCTTGATGTTATCAGCCGCGATCCCGAGAGCGTGTTTTACGGTCGTCAAGGTCCGTATTCCACAAGTCTCTATCTGCCCAAAGAATTTTTACAAGCCGAGACGATTAAAGCATACGGCCATGGTCGCATCGTGCTGGACTTATTCTTGCCTGTGATGCGCACACGCGCGCTGGGGTTTATTCCCGGCGCGATTCCGCAGTCCTACATTTTTGAGAAGATGATGAAGATGTCGGGCATTCGCATGCGTGATGTTCCCGAACTCGCGCTCGGCACGCTCGATCACATTGGCCGCGCACTTTCCGGCGGAACATACAATCCCTTCCCGCGTTTGGATGAACACGAAATCCCGCTCGAAGAGTGGTATTGGCAAATCGTCCAGCGCCTTTGCGACGAGCCCGACAGCGAGTTCTACTGGAAAAAGTGGATCGAGATGTAATCGCCGTTTGCGCTGGCGCGATAGAATAATAAAAGCCCGAGGTGATTGCCTCGGGCTTTTTCTTATTCCTCTTTCAACCTCTGTGCATTTCCTCCAACTTCAGTTTTCCCCGCAATTCCGCCTCAATTCGTCCGATTTTGTTTGTGTATTTTTTCACTATTATCTCATTTGCGGAATCAATACATTGTCTTTACATACTATCGTAAACAATTAAGAGCATAGCCACGCCATGGAACTCGACTATTTCCTGACTGAAGACCAGCTCGCCCTGCGCGATCTTGCCCGCAAAATCGCCGAAGAAAAAATCCGCCCCGTTGCCGCGCAATACGACCGCGATGGAACATTTCCGTGGGACATCGTCAAGATTTTCGCCGAATCCGGCTTGTTCGGAATCGTCATTCCCGAAGAGCACGGCGGCCTCGGTATGGGTGTATTTGAACTCGCCATTGTCACCGAAGAACTCTCCAAAGCGTGCGGCGGTATCACGCTCGCACTCGCGGCATCCGCGCTCGGTACATTCCCGATCCTCTTGAGCGCGAACGAAGAACAGCAGAAGCGTTACTTACCTGAACTCGCAGAAGGAAAATATCTCGCGGCGTTCGGCTTGACTGAACCCAACGCAGGTTCTGATGCAGGCTCGATGAGAACACGCGCAGTGCGTGACGGCGATGACTACATTTTGAACGGCACAAAAATCTTCATCACCAACGGCGGCGTGGCGCATCTCTACACCGTGATTGCAGTCACCGATCCCACCAAAGGGTCGCGCGGCACCACCGCCTTTATCGTGCAGGACGATTACCCCGGTTTTAAGGTCGGCAAGCACGAAGACAAAATGGGTATTCGCGCTTCGGCCACCAATGAAATCGTCTTCGAAGATTGCCGTGTTCCCGCCGCCAACCGTATCGGCCGCGAAGGTGAGGGCTTTATCGTCGCCATGAAAACTTTGGACAAGTCACGTCCCGGCGTCGCCGCACAAGCGTTAGGCATCGCGCAAGGCGCGTTTGATCTGGCCGTGGATTATGCCAAGAACCGTGTGCAGTTCGGGCACCCGATTCTGAACTTGCAAGCGATTCAATTCATGCTTGCGGACATGGCAACATCTATTGAATCCGCTCGCGCACTGCTTTACGCCACCGCGCGCCACATTGACAAAGGCAGCAAAGACATCGGCCGCTACAGCGCGATGAGCAAGCTCTACGCATCCGACACGGCTATGAAAGTCACCACCGACGCCGTGCAAATTTTCGGCGGCTACGGCTTTATGCGTGATTATCCGATTGAAAAATACATGCGCGATGCGAAGATTACGCAAATTTACGAAGGCACCAATCAGATTCAGCGCTCGGTTATCGGGCATTCGCTTGTCAAAGGCTGACCATCTCCTTCA
>JABWCQ010000027.1 GCA_013360195.1 bacterium | reverse complement strand
CCTGCTTAATCGCGCAACTCACCAACTATGTAGGGGCGGCAGAGCCTGTCCTCGTAAGGATGCCGCCCGCGTAATGTAAAATCGAGAGAGGTTTCGCCGAGCCGGGTTAAGGCCGCCGCAACCCGGCCGGAATCTGAAAAACAATTTAATCAACGAAACCTAATCATGCGTAAACTTCTTCTTATCTCCCTCTGCCTTATGGCAACCACGGCTTTCAGCGCACCGCGATTCGGCGTTAAGGGAGGCGCGATGCTTGGCAACGTGGATGAAGATTTTCTCGTTCACCCTACCGCATCCGAAACGACGAACCGCACTGGTCTTGTTGTGGGCGTGTGGGGCGAAACTCCGCTTGTTGTGCTTGAAGGTTTTGCCATTCGCGGTGACGTGCTTTATGCGCAAAAGGGCGCGAAGTACGAAATCTTTAGTTATGATGTTACGGTAATTGCCGATGAATTGACCGTCACGCCGTTTCTCGTTTATTACTTCCCGACCAAAGTTATCCGCCCATTTCTTGAAGCCGGACCAGAACTCGGTCTCACGCTTGCCGATGGTGTGAAAGTGGGCGGCGACAAATTTGATTCCGGCGGCGCATGGAAAGACACCAACTTCTCGCTCAACATTGGCGGCGGCGTAGAATTTTCACTTGGCAGCCGTGCGATTGCGCTTGAATTAAAATACAATCGCGGCTTGACCAACATGGGTGGTTGGGCCGAAAGTGCGCCCGGCTATCCCGCGCCCAATGTCAAAACTCACGGCATCCAACTGCTGGCCGGAATTCAGTTGTTTTAGCTCTCCCCCTTGACTCTTTGCCCAAATGTTCATATATTGCATGGATCCGTCCGCATCTATGTAACTGCCTAAAAATCAACAAAAAAGGACCCACCCATGCAGATGTCGAAAATGATGATCCAGCCGCGTCTCGACTACTTCAAAATGATTCACGGCGTCACCCGCCGCATCGTTGACCAAATGCCCGATGACAAGCTGAACTTCAAGCCCGTCCCCGAAGTGCGCTCATGGTCGGAAACCGTCCAACACATGTACGGCTCCCTCGATGCCATGATGAAAATGGCCAAAGACGCCAAGTTCTACGAAGACACTCCCGGCAATATCAACTCCAAAGCCGACCTCAACAAGTTCGTGGACGACATGTTCGCCTCCGCCTTGAAAACGTGGGAAACCGTCACCGATGCCGACCTCACTCGCAAGTTCGAAGCATGGGGCACCACGTTTGATTGCTGGCAAATGCCCTTCTTTGCCGTGGATGAACACTGGCACCATCGCGGCGCATTGACCATCTACCTGCGCCTGAACGGTATCGAACCCATCATGATTTACGACTATCAGGGTTGATTACGCACTCGACAGAGGAAACACTCGCCTGGGCGGAAGAGTTCGCGAAACGACTCCGTCCGGGCGATGTCGTCTGTCTCTCCGGCGAACTCGGCGCCGGTAAATCCGTCGTCGCGCGCGGTATCGGCAGAGGCCTCGGTGTCAAAGAGGAAATTCTCTCGCCCACCTTCAATTACGTCCTCGAATACGAAGGCCGTTGTCCGCTCTTTCACGCCGACCTCTATCGCATCGACAACGCCGACGATTTTATCGCGCTCGGACTCGAAGAATACTTCGAGCGCGACGGCATCTTTCTCATCGAATGGCCTGAACGCATCTCCGGCATTCTGCCCGACTCCTGCTACCATATTCACCTCGACATTCTGCCCAATATGGCAGAACGCGCCATTCTGCTCTCCGAACCCCGCTCATGATTCTCTGTATTGACACTTCCAGCCGCGACTCCCTGCTCGGACTCGCGCATAACGGGCACGTCTTCGACACCATGTTGACCGACCGCAACGAGCTTGCTCAGGCTTACCGCGAACTGCTCCATGCCGCAAACGCTGCTCAGGCAGACCTTGCCGCAATTGCTATAGGGCAAGGCCCCGGATCCTTCACCGGTTTGCGCGTCGGTTTCGCCTTCGCGCACGGTCTGGCACGAGGTTTGGATATCCCCCTTTGGCCGGTGCCCTCTTTTGAAGTCTTGGCGCACAATCTGTTGCCAACTTCCGACACCGTCACCGTAATCGTGCAGGCTCGCAAGGAACGCTGGTTCGCCCAGGCCTTCGGAGTCGCCGCCAAAGAGCGTGTGATTGTCGATGCCAAAGAGTTGGCGCAATGGTTGCCTGAGAGTGGAGGTATCTGCGGCCCCGGCTGTCTGAGCCTGACGGACGAACTTAAAGCTAAACTGCAAGTTCGCATTCCCGAGGACCCCGACCTGCACAGACCGCATGCGAATACGTTGATTCAGCTCGCGCAAGACAGATGGCAAAACCGGGAACGGCTGAAAATCAGTGACGTCCTCCCGGATTATGGATTGGAATTTGGAGCGGCTTAGATACCATTGAAGACGAAAACTCTTACCTGCTTTCTTCTGCTCACCGCCCTGCTCGGAACCGGTGCCGCTTGCGTTTTTGCGCAAGCTCCCGCCGCGACCATGCACGGCTACGACCGCGCTCCACAGCCTGTCTGGGCTCGACACTTCGGTTCGCCCGAAGATGACGGAGCCTATGCCGTGCTCGCGCTCGAGGAAGGCGGCTACATTCTCGCGGGCGACTGCATCTCCGATGCTGGTAATCGCACCATGTGCCTGATGAAACTCGGCCGCCATGGTGACCTCGTCTTTGACAGACGATATCCCGGTTCCGGCACCTCCGCGGCTCGCGCCGTGCGCACCACCAACGACGGTGGTTTCGTCATTGCCGGCTCCACGCGCGGACCCGGCGGCAACGGAACTGACCTGTACGTCGTCAAAGTGGACCCCGACGGAGATGTCGAATGGTCCCGTATCTCTCATGACAAGGGCGGTGACTTCTCCGAGGATATCCTGCACGCTCGCGGCGGCGGATTTGTCAGCGCCGGACGAAATGCGCTCGACCACAAAGGCGGATACAATATTGTCAAGATGAACAAGCCCGGCACCGTTGTCTGGACCCGCAACTTCCCCGGTGAACAGGCCAATGCTATCGTCGAACTCTCCAATGGCCGCATTGCCGCAATCGGTGTAACAGAAGATATTCCTGCGTCGGCACGTCCGAAGAATCCTGCCAAAACCCAGCAATTCCCGTGGGTCGAATCCAAACAGCGCGATAACCGCCATTGTACCGGGGAAGCAGCGTTCCTGTTCTCTGTGCTCGATTGGAAAGGTGCGGTCGTCAACGAGCGAGTGTATTGGAATCGAGGCTACGATGTCGGAAATGCCATCGCCACAACTCCCGAAGACGGCTTCCTGTTGGTCGGCTCCGTCGGAGGATGCGAACAAAACCCCACGGGCTACGATGTCTGGATTGTCCGCACCGATAGCACTGGCGATACACTCTGGACCCGCGGTTTCGGCGGTGTGCAGGAAGACCAGGCCTACTCCGTTTTGCCTGAAGAAGATGGCGGATTTGTCATCGCCGGAAGCACCCGCTCCTGGGGACAGGGCGAAAGCGATATGCTCCTGTTCAAGATTGACGGACGCGGCACCCTCCTCTGGAGCACCGCCATCGGAGGACCCGGAAACGAAATCTGTTACGAAGTCCAGCACACCGACGGCGGATATATTCTCTCCGGCACCACCACCTCCTACGGCGAAGGCGACACCGACATGTATCTCGTCAAGGTCGAGATTCCGGCGAAACGATGAACACCTGCCGCGGCTAAGACAAACAAAGCAGATTGACCCATAAGTATAGTCGAAAGCAGAGGCGTTAGCCTCTGCTTTTTTGTAATTTGGAACCGGCTTGTAACTTTTGCGGCCCTTATTCGTATATTGTGTGTAGCAGGACTCAATGACCGACTTCCACCAGCTATATTCACACTATGCAGGCGATGTCTACCGCTTTGCCCTGTTCCTCTGCGGTGACTCCGCCGAGGCCGAGGAGATTGTGGCCGAAACCTTTGCGCGCGCCCTCACCGGAAAAGCACCGCTCGCGTCCGCGACCGTGAAAGGCTATCTGCTTACCATCGCGAGAAACCTGCACATCGAATCCCTGCGGCATCGCAAACGGCATGCGGAACTCTCGCCCGAACTCCCTGACCCGCAGCCGCATCTTGAGCATGTCGTCAGTCAGAAATCCGAACTTGAAGCACTCCAAACCTTCCTGCTGCAATGTCCGGAGGTGGACCGCGCTGCGCTCCTCCTTAGAGCGGACGGTTTGCCCTACGATGAAATCTCCTCCGCGCTGAATATCTCCCTCGCGGCTGCCAAAGTCAAAGTCCACAGACTCAGGCTCAAACTCGCCGAATGGAGAGCGGCACGCGAATCAAATTCAATCTGAATCCCCCGGAGCAAAATATGGAATCCCTCTCTCGCAATATCATCCTCGACCTGCTGCCCGCCTATATCGCCGGTGAAGCCAGCGAGGAGACCCGTGCCCTTGTGGACGAATACGCGCGCAGCGACCAGCAAATTGCCAGACTGATTCGCGCGGGGTCGCTCGGGCTGACCGAAGCGTCTGAAGTGGATGCCCCCGTGCATCTCGAAATGAAAGCCATCCGCCGCATCCGCAGCTCCATTCGCCGCCAAATGGCCTATGTCTTTCTCGGTACCATTGCGCTGCTGATGATTCCGTTCATGGCCATGCAATTCACCGATGAAGTCGACTGGAGCCCCGCTGACTTCATTATCATGGGTGTCATGCTCTTCAGCGCCGGTCTTACGTACGTTCTAATATCTAAAATGCGCGACAACCTCGCCTACCGCCTCGGCGTCGCTGTAGCCGTCGTCACCGGATTCATCCTCGTCTGGGGAAATCTCGCCGTCGGATTGATTGGCTCGGAAGACAATCCGATGAACCTGATGTATTTCGGCGTCCTCCTCATCGGCATCATCGGCGCGATTCTCTCTCTCTTCAGGCCGCGCGGTATGATGTACTCACTCTATGCCGCCGCCGCCGCCCAGTTCCTCGTTCCCTTCATTGCAATGCTCATCAAAGGTCTGCAAATGGACCCCGTTGACAAGAGCCCCGGCGTTCTCGGCATCATCATTCTCAACACCGTCTTTGCCGTCCTCTTCCTCGTTTCAGCAACCCTCTTTCGCAAGGCAAGCGAAGCCGAAAAAAAATGAGTCGCATCGTCGGAAAATTCAAACGGGCAGCCCTTTGGCTGCCCGTTTTCACTTCATAAACTGAATTCCGCTAATCTTCCTTCCGCCCGAAGTCAAAGTCATACAGCAGCTCGACTCGATACGTTCGCGGCGGCATCCGGTAGCGCTCCATCTCTTCGTACTGCTCATTCGTGAGATTCTCCAAATGCAAACTCAACCGGGTGCTCTGCCGGAATTGAAAGGCCACCCGCGCCGTTATCAGCGTGTATGCGTCAGGCGCGTCGTTCTGATAAAACACCACCGTATCCGTCTTCGTCACGTGCCGCATCTCCACTCCGTAGGTCGTGCGGCGATGCGTATATTCCGCGCCAAGGAAAAATCTCCATTCCGGGACATACGTTAACGGACCGAGGTCATTGATATCCGTGTTCAAATACGTCGTCGAGAACACCGTATTCACGTGCTGCGGCCACGTCGAGCGTATCCCCATTTCTCCGCCCCGAATCTGCGCCTCCGCCAGATTCTCCGTCTGAAACCTCCCGCCCGCCACCACCAGCCAGCGGATGATGTCGTTGTAATCGTAATAAAATCCCGCCGCGTCGACCATAACATGATCGTTAATCCGGTAGTTCAATCCCACCTCGCCGAAATCCACCGTCTCCGGATCAAGATTGGGATTCGGCACAAACTCGTAGTCCTGTGTCCCCACCCGCTTCAGAAACATCTCGGCTATCGATGGATTGCGGAACGCGTGTCCCACCGAGCCGCGCAGCACGAGATTCCTTAGCGCTTCGTAAGAAACTCCCGCCTTCGGGGATAATTGTTTTGACGTCCGCCCTCCGACCAGATGACGATGGTCGAAACGGGCTCCCGCCGTTAAATGGACTTTCGGATGCACCGTCCAATCATCCTGAGCAAAGCCTGCCAGTGACACCGCTTGCTGCTTGCCGTAAAGATAAGACTCGGGCGCGCCGTCGACAAAGTCCCACGTCGCGTCAAAACCGAAAACCAGCGTATGTCCGCCCGGCGCTATCTTCGTGGACTGCTCAAGGATGCCGAGTTTCTGTGACCGCGAGCGTGTTTGAAAATCAATCGGTGTGTCACCTTCGCGGTAGTCGCTCGCCGGATTGAACAGCGAACGCGTCAAATCACGGTTGTAAAACAGCCGCAATGTGTAATTCGACCGCGGCGACTCCACTCTGCGGTACACCAAATCCGATGACCACGTCTGCTTGCGCTGCAAGTCGTTCGTGTAAATGTCGCGCACTCGCAGCGGCGCCAGCGTACTCTCCCACGCGTGCGGATACTCGTTCTCGCCGCTCAGGTAGATGTTCGAAAACGTCAGATTCCGCTCCGGCGTGTAATCATACACAAGCTTCGTGAATGCCGTCAAATTCTCCAGCGCCGACGTTTGTCGCCAGCCTTCCGAATTGCGGCGCGTGAAATTCGTGAAGTAGCCAAGTCTCCCCACCGAGTTCGAATGACTGAACGACAAATCACTGCGCGTCGTCATCTTCTCCGTGTAGCGCGACCACACCGGAGGCTTCTCATAAACCCCGTATCCCGCGCGAATGCGCGTGTATTCACGGTGTGTCGGTGAATGCGTGATGACGTTGACCACGCCGCCCATCGCGTTCGACCCGTAAAGCGCGGAATAAGCCCCCTTCACCACCTCCACACGGGCAATCACATCTTCGGGATAGAGCGACCAGCTTGCACCGTCCGTGTCCGATATCACCGCCGGCCTGCCGTCCACAAGCAGCAACGTGCGATTGCCGACGCCGCCGCCCAGCTTATCCGAAGAGCCGCGTATGGAGACGTTTGAAACGATTGCACCGCCCGTGCGATGCACGTCCACTCCGGGAACAGCATCAAGCACCCGGTCAAGCGAGCTCGGTGCGCGCGCCATCACTTCCGTCGAGCGTACGATTTCCACCTTCGTCGTGGAAAGCCGAGCCGTTGTTTCACGCGCCTGTGCCGTGATGACCACCTCATCGGCTTGCAGCAAATCGGGGTCGAGCCGGAAACTCAAATTCAGCGTGTCGCTCTCGCCTATCGTGAATGATGGCTCAAGCATGCGGAAGCCGATACTCGAAATCCTGAGCGTCCATTCACCGCCGTTCGGCAAATGCAGTGAAAAGTGACCGTCTTCGTTCGTCGATGTCCCGCGCAGTGTCCCCAACAACTGGATATTCACACCCAGCAGTCCCTCGCCCGTGTCCATGTTGGTCACCGTCCCGCGCAGCAAGGGAGAGGCGAAGACGGAAGAAGTTAAAAGTAATAATAGTAGTATTCGATACATATTCTTTGTAGGGGCGGATGGCAATCCGCCCGTATATGCAGGTGCGACAAAATCAAGGGCCGTCTTTGCAGACGGCCCCCGAAGATAATCATTCTGCCCGAAAAGCGAAACCTTAATTGCTGATGTTGATGTTCAGATAGCCAAGATTTGCCCCGTCAAACACCAGCGGGTCGGCATCCCCGTCTGCATCCGCGTCATAGCCCCCGTGCAGCGTTGCGCCCTGCTGCTCGTTGTCATAAAGCAGTACGTAGAACGAACCGTCCGGCATTCCCGTCAATGCGTACACCGTTTCCGTCGCGTCGAGTGCGTACCATCCCGCCGGAGGACCCATCAATTGAGGTGTCGGACTAAGGGCTACCGCCAAACCCTCCGCCGGGCGGTCGCCGTTGAACGTGACGGTGCCCGATACATAGTGCGGCGCCGGTCCCGTCAAGTTGGTCGCGTTCAAGGTGACCAGTGGCTCATCGACGGAAATCGTTATGGCATCGCTCACCGCATCGTGTGTCCCCGGAGGCGACATAACACTCGTGACAACTCCGTAGGCTCCAAGATACCGGTTGTTCGGCGGCTGCTCGTTCGTCCAGAACGAAACATAATAGCTTCCGTACGCTTGCGAGAACGAATAATATGGATTGTTCTGGTCGGTCATGGCGGAACGGCCGCGATAGCCCGCAATGCCACCCGGCTCCCAAGCTGTGTAAGGCATCGTCGTGATGATGGCGGCAACACCTGCCGTCGGCCATTCACCTGTAAAATTCAGTGTGCCCTCTATGCGGCCAAGATTGTCACAGCCTGCAACCGGCAAGCGCCGCTCAAACCAAACGTGCATTTCAATCGTCTGAGTGGTCGCGTTACTGCTGAAGGTAATGCTTTCAGGAATCGTATCTGACGTGCCCGGTACTGCGCCGAGCATGCCGATTACAGGCTCATCACACTCAACATTACCCGTTGCCGTCGGCTTGCGCCAGCCCGCCACGACGACGGCATAGTCTCCAAGGGCGATTCCCGTCAGTTCAAAACTCAAAGTGTCCGCAGGATTGGCATTCGACGGATCGGGATCCTGAAAGTGCGAGGCTTCCGTGTGATAGGACGGCGGACCACCGGCGGACATCGCACACCACCAGCAGTTCGTGTTCCAATTCTCAAATATCGAAAGCTGAACCGTGCCTGAATCCGGCCAGTTGCCGTGGAAAATGACATTACCGTTCAGCGTTCCTGTTGCTGGTGGAGTATCGCCATCGTCATCATCTTCGCAGGCAACTACAAATAGTGTCGCCGCAGCCAACAAAAGTGCAATCAGACTGATTCGCAACTTATAAGATAGAGGCATGATTTTTCCCATATTGCTTTGTGAAAAGAGACGCAATTGCAAATATAGAAGTTCGAGACCTCTAAGTCAAGTATCTAACTCCCCGAGTTGACCCTTTGAGAGGAAATCACTAAACTCAGTTTCCCGCCGGGAACCTTTGCTTGACAGCGAGCGTTCTGTGAGTAATCGGTTAATATAACCCTACAAAGTCATATACCCCCCTAAATCACTCCTTACCAACACTTTACATGAATATTCGTGCCAATCAGAGCCTTGAACGATACCTCCAGGAAATTGGTGAAGTCGCTCTGTTGACTCCTGATGAAGAAATAAAATTGGCCAAACGGATTCGCAAGGGCGACCAAATTGCTCTCGAGAAACTCACCAAAGCCAATCTGCGCTTCGTCGTTTCAGTTGCGAAACAGTATCAAAATCAAGGACTTTCACTGGGCGACCTGATTAATGAGGGCAACCTCGGCCTCATCAAAGCGGCCAAGAGGTTTGACGAAACGAGAGGCTATAAGTTCATCTCCTATGCCGTGTGGTGGATTCGCCAAAGTATCCTCCAGGCACTGGCCGAGCAGTCCCGCGTTGTCCGGCTTCCGCTGAACAGGGTCGGCGCGCTTAACAAAATCGGCAAGACCTTCTCCAGCCTCGAACAGGAATACGAACGAGAGCCCACTGCTATGGAGATTGCTGAGGCGCTGGACATTTCGGCCTACGAAGTTACGGATACGCTGCGCATGTCCGGCCGCCACCTGTCTATTGATGCGCCGTTTGCGCAAGGTGAAGACAACCGCCTGCTGGACATCGTTCACAACGACACGCAGCCGCCGCCGGACGCGACCTTGATGAAGGAATCGCTGCGTCAGGATATCGAACGCTCGCTCTCATCGCTTACTCCGCGCGAAGCTGAAGTCATTCGTCTCTATTTCGGTTTGGACCGCGAACATCCGCTGACGCTCGAAGAGATCGGAGAGCTCTTCAAGCTCACCCGCGAGCGCGTCCGCCAAATCAAGGAGAAGGCGCTGCGCCGCTTGCGTCATGCGTCACGCTCCAATTCACTCAGGAGCTATTTGGGATAACCTGTCGAGCTTGTTGGAATCGCCGGTCGCCTGACCGGCGATTTTGTTTGGGAACTTTTGTGGAAAAAAATAGTTAGTTTGATATAAAGCAATTCCACATCAAACTATTGGCAACATGCCGGGGAGAACTCATGATTCGAATTCGTAAAGCTTCCGACCGGGGATATGCAAACCACGGCTGGCTCGAAGCTTACCACACATTCAGTTTCGCGGATTACCGTGACCAGGAGCACATTCACTTTCGCAGTTTGCGGGTCATCAACGACGATAAGGTGGCTGCAAAAACGGGATTTGGGCTCCATCCGCATGACAACATGGAGATAATCACCTATGTCATGGAGGGAGAGCTAACCCATCAGGACAGCCTCGGAAACAAGGGGGCTATCCGGGCGGGAGAGTTTCAGATGATGCATGCCGGAACGGGAATTCTGCATGCGGAAAAGAATGACTCTGACATGCGCACGCATCTTTATCAGATTTGGATTTTCCCGGACAAGAAGGGGCATACTCCCGGCTATGATCAACGGCCTGCCTTGAACGGCGATTCGGCCAACAAACTGAGTTTGATTGTTTCTCCGGACGGCCGTGACGGGACGATGCAGATGCATCAAGACGCGAGTTTGTACTTGGGCAAACTGGATTCAGGCAAATCACTCGCCTACACGATTGCCCCTAAACGTCATGCGTGGATTCAAGTCACAAAAGGGAAACTGACGGTCAACGGAAATGAACTTTCCGCAGGAGATGGTGCGGCGGTGTCGGATGAGACTTCGCTTTCCTTCACCGGAGGCGAGGGAGGCGGAGAATGGCTGTTATTTGATTTGAACTAAGTGCTTGTTAAGCACTATTTATCCCGCTGACGCGGTCTCGGAGTATTTCGGGGCCGCGTTTTCGTATTGTGCCGTTTGATGGGCGGTGTCCACTGCTGTTGTAGTGATCTCTTTCCCCGTGGGTAGTCGAGTGATTTACTCAAGCGGACAAGTTGCTTGCTGACGTTCCGGGGCCGTCGTGGCCATCCTCCACTAGTAAGAGGGGGGTCAGTCGGGCTTTGGTCGGTTAGCTGTGCATAATATACATATGGATTGAACGCTTGTCAAGTGTTTGTGGTAAAAAATACAATTTTCTATAAACATTTGTGCAATCTTGGATTAGGGGAAATTGGCATTGGAGTTACGAGCCGGGAGGGAAAGTTCGAGAGGCATGGGGGGAGGCGGGAATTAGAAATAAGAAATGAGAAATTAGAAAGGGGGACGACGTGCGGGGGCGGGGCTGCTGACGGGGAAAGAGGAGTTGTTTTCTTGACAATCCCCGTGGCAAACGCTACCTTGACAGCAGGTCTTGGGAAGCTAGCGGAAGAACTTAACTTGGAGACCACTATCATGACGCGAATTCTATCTGTATTCAATCTTTTGAAGCGGGTGGGGTTCGCGATTCTGTCTTGGGGGATTTCAACAATGCTTTACACGATCACACTTCTACTATTCATTGCCGGCCTTGCGCATGCCCAAGACATTATCTGGGTGCGGAATGGCGACACGGCCAACTCGCATTTTGGCGGATTTATTTTTCCGCTTGGTGACCAAAACGACGACGGTTTTGATGATTGGGCAGTGTATGCCTCAGGCAATGCTAAC
>JABWCQ010000026.1 GCA_013360195.1 bacterium | reverse complement strand
GTTTCGAGACAGCGAACAATCGAAGGAACTCGAAAAAGAGTTCTTCAACGGCACTGCTACCGTTAACCTGGCAGATTACTTAAGCGCACACAAACAACTCAAAACACTTATATTTAACCTAAGGAGACAAGCGTATGGCGATTCAGAATACGAACTACAAAGAAAACCTTTCAGTTTCTAATAATAATGATTTCACTAATCCGGCACAGGCTCTACTGCTTGCGTCAGGACTCTTAAACACATTTGTTACACGAACAGATAATTATGCCGTTCAAAACATGGACGGAAGCTACAATCCCACAAATTGCAGTTTGACGTTAATCGACTTGCAAAATCACGTCGCAGGCGACACGACTATCGGCATCTATCCAATCGACAAGGACAACAAAGTCAAGTTCCTTGCCTTGGATATTGATGTCAACAAAGAACACACAGACAAAGTGCAGGAATATCTTCCAGCACTTCAAAACACGGCTCGCAAGCTTTTGAAAGCAGCTGAAGACCTCGGTCTTCACGCTTTGCTTGAGTTCAGTGGGCGCAAAGGGTACCATGTTATCCTGCTTTTTGCGGAACTTGTACCTGCGGCTCAGGCGCGTCAACTAGGACGCGTTCTGATATCCAAAATGGGCACACTACCGGACGGTTTGCACATCGAGATCTTTCCAAAACAGGATTCAATAGATGGGAAGAAGGGCCTTGGCAATTTAATCAAACTTCCTTTTGCGCTTCACAGGGTATCCAACCAGCGCAGTGCGCTGTTGAATCTAGCAGACTTTCAGCCGGTTGCAGACCCAGTGTGTACACTTGGTGAAGCACCTCGAAATACTGCTTTAAGTATTGAACGTGCCATCGGCAGCTTCAAGCCCGATGTAACGAAGAAACTTGATGCATCCACCGGCATTCAGCTTAATCAACCCGGTTTGGACCGGATGATTGAATACTGTCCGATTATCAAGGCGTTTGAGGCAAACCCATGCGGCTGGGACTATGAACCCTGGTTAGGTATCGCATCAAACTACGTCGTTTTCGATGACGGTTGGGAACGATTCACTGAGCTTTGCAAACGTGAAGCTAGTCGCTTCAGTCAGGATAAGTTGGATGATCTGTTTTATGATATCTCAGCCAATTGGAATGGGCCACAAGGGTATGATACTTTTCGTGACCAAGGACTGAAGTTTGATTTACCTGTGGGCGCTCCCAAGGCGCCTGCAGGTTGGGCTTCCAAGTTTGACCCGATTGATAGCCCGATTGTGGAGCGCAGCGGATGCTATGGCAAGATTGGAAAGAACGGCGATTTCATAATGCTGACGCCTTTTACCATCGATGCCGGCGAACTGTTAATGCTGCCGGACGGCGATGTTTTGAACTGCACAATCAAACACATCTCCGGTCAAGAATGGACCGGGATTACTATCGAAAACACGGATTGGCACACGCGTGGAAAGTTCATGAAAGCAACCAAGCACAGCGAAGGAACTTTTCATGGCAGCGACTTGGACGTCATTGACGTGTGTCAGCGTGTCATATCGAAGGTGAACGTGCGCAAACAAGGCACGCGAAGTATTGGTTTACACGATGACATCTGGGTTGTTCGCGGTACCAACTTGACCGCTGCTGGCCAGATCAATCCAATGCAGATTACTCCGTATGACCGAAGTTCAGATTCACTTCATGCTCGCGTTAAGTATTCGCAGATGTCGGATGCTAACTATGTATCCATGATCAGCACATTTTTCAACAACATTCTGGTGGTCAATCAGCGCGAAGTGATGTTGCCTATCCTAGGGTGGTTCTTCGCCGTTCCGTTGAAACCACGGATCATGGACTTGGTTGGCAGCTTCCCAGCATTATTCTGTTATGGAACGCAAGGTGGTGGAAAAACGTCGTTATTAGAATTGATGATGTCTTTGCATGGGTACGATGACCCGACAGTGTCATCTTGCACCATGAAGCCGTTTCCGATGCTGAAGCTATTGAGCAGCACAAACGCAGTTCCAGTTGTTCTGGACGAATACAAACCCTATGATATGCGCGATGGCCAGGTTATGGACTTGTCCAGAATGCTGCGAAAGGTCTATCGTGGGGAAATTGAAGACAAGGGCAAACCCGATGCGACCGTTACACACTACCGCTTAACTGCCCCTGTGGTTCTGTGTGGTGAATCCAAGGTAAAGGAATCAGCCGTTTTAGAACGTGTGCTGATTGCCGGTTTCACCGATGAAATCAAGAAAAACGAAGCGTGTCAGTCAGCATTTAAGGTTCTTAAAGGGCTCGACCTGCAAGCTTTCATGACGCAATACATTCCATTTTGCCTGGGAGTGGATGTGGCAGCGCGGCTGGCCGATGCTGAAGCGGTGGTAAAAACAGCCGTGACTGGCAAATCGGTCGCCCCACGTATTCAAAACAACATTACTGCGATGGTTTTCGGTCTGACGTTGATGCAGGATTTTGCAGCACTGCATGGCGTTGTACTGGAAGGCATGATTGATATTCAGAAGGCTATTGACGCACAGATTGAAGAAATCACCGGCGAAGGTAACGGCCAAGTGAAACTTTCGTTTGACTACTTACTTGAACAACTCGCCATTATGGCCGAAAGAGATATTGTGAAGCAAAATGTTGATTATGCGTTCGCAAACATTCGTAGTTTGGAGTCCGGAAAGGATTATCTAGCAATTCACCTAAAATCTGCGGCGCAGACCTTAACTGCGAATGCTTTCAGAATAGGTTATGTTGGTGAGATAAGCGACGACGCAGCCTATCTAAAACAAATTGAATCGCGTAAGGAATTCGTTCTGAAAACAAACCACCCTGTAAGATTCAAGAATGATGGTTACGGCAAGAAAAGTGCGCCGAAGAAGTGCATAATTGTCGACATGGAACGGGCGTCCCAATTCGGACTTGACCTATCCGGCTTTGAAGCGATTAATAAGTCTCTTGCAGTCGATGACGAAGGTCAATCGCCACCGAAAACCATTCGGTCGAATTCCCCTGAAAACAATTGTAACCTGTTTTCCTAATATGTAACCTTCATGTAACCTGATTGTAACCACGTAAGTTGAGAAAATATAGTATTGTAACCTTGTAACCTTTTTAGAACGATACTCTCGTTATAGAAAATTCACATCACTTGTTTTATGCTGAACTTCGATCAAATAATTATTTATAGAAGGGTGTGTATCGAAATTTTTGGTTACATGGTTACACCCATAAAAATACTTGACTTACGTTGGTTACATGCTGGTTACAAATTCAAAATCCAGGTTACATTTCAAAAAACCAAGGAATCCCCCCAAGTGAAAACACCAAATCAAATTCCCCAAACAATGCCGTTGAAAGCACTAGGCTTTCGCAGACGCAAACCAGAACCTATCAAACCCGATGTCGACTACCCACGGCACGATGAACGCGTGCCACAAGCCAGTAGTTTTGCTGGTATGTGGTTGGATCACTGGAGCCATCGGGGTGATGTCAAGAATCCAGTAGGATCACCAATGGAATAAGCATGCTCCTAGGAAAGACCCTGATGGAAGTAAGGCCCACCGGTATCTCTTCCCGGCTAATACCCTAAGAATCATTCCAAACCAGGTCTCGAAACCGAGTTTGGAGTTTTTTTTGTTGGAATTTTTCGCGGCGTCGTGGTACTCCCCTTAGTAATTCAATCGAGCATCAATTGTTATGCCAAAACAAGCCTCAGTGATGCAGGGTAACCGAAAGAATGCTGATCTGAAGCGCTATTGTTAGTCCAAAGATCTCGATCTTCAAGTAAAAGAAAAGAGGTCCAAAACATGGACATCTTTCATTCTTGCAATCTCAAGCTTGGCGTGTCGAAGTTATTTATTTTCGAATCACTCTGCAAGCGGCCTTTGCCCCTTGGCTGATGCTGCGTACGATTTCGCACAAAATATTTGACATGCTGTTCCTTTCTGGTGAAAATTGTCCTTGGACTGATTCTTATGCCAGAAAAAGAAAAGCCCCAGCAAAATTGCTGAGGCTTTCTGATTTCAGTCCGAGCGGAAACTACCGCATCAGAATCATCTTCTTGGTATCCAAGAACGAACCGGCCTTTAGCTGATAGATGTAAAGACCAGTAGCGACATCGATGCCAGCATTGGATTTGCCGTTCCACGTCATTACATAGTGACCAGCATTGAATTTGCCGTCGCTAACCGTGACAACTTCTTGTCCTAGAGTGTTGAACACCTTTAAAGTCAAGTTCGATGCTTCAGGAAGATCAAACTCGATCTGAGTTGTTGGGTTGAAGGGGTTTGGATAATTCTGATAGAGCTTGTACTCTTGCGGTACAGAGACCAGCCTATCGTTGCTTCTACCGCCTGACATTAGGTATTCAAACAACCCTCGTTCAATCCCCAGTGCCTCTTCGTTATCGCGAGCACGAAGAGTTGCAGGTATCAACTGGCTCGCGGACATGCCGTCGAGTGAACCGCCATCATCACCATTGTTCATCTGCAGTCCCATGAGATCCATGGCGACATAAATGGAGTCCTCGTAAGTCAAACCGCTGTTGAGGAGACTAACACACGTCTCAATGGCATTATCGTATTCACCACGGTTCTGATAGTAGCTTACACGAAGACGTTCGCCTTGGACACCTGCTTCATAGCTGTCTTGTTCCTCAATGAGGTCAGTTAGCAGCCCTGGTATCCAACTTTGACCATTGCTGACGAATGCCTCACATACAACCACGTGGGCAAGCGCAGTCCATTGTTGGCTGGCAATCGTAGAATTTTCCGCAACGGAACGAAACAGCTGCTGTGCTGCTGCATAGTCTTCAGTTTCTTCGTACTCAAACGCGGTTCTCAAGACGTCATCATATTCACCGTCGTCCAAAGTGCCTCCCGCGTTTCGAGCAAGAGGTCCGTTGCTGACCGAACTTCCACCGCCGCCGCCACTCCCGCCGCCGCACAAACCCCACTCTGAACTTGCCTCCGGATCAAAATCCCATCGTGCAGCAACACTTGGGCTGAACATGGTTGTATCAACTCCGCCGGCCCACCACTGATCGGTACATGGATAAGTTGTAGTGCCGGGATTCTGCCACTGGAAATACTTGCCACTTGCTTGCACATTCTTCCAGTTGTTTTTGCCACCATTACTTGAGCCATATTGCGGCGGTACCGGAGGGTCTGAATCAACTACGGGCAAAGCAAGCGTACCCTGCATAATCATTAGGTAAGCACAGCTATCGGTAATAACATTGCTGACGCCGTCGCCGCCCGTGTCGCCTTCCCCTCCAAAAGAAGGAGATGTCCCTGTCGCGCAGAAGATCGAGGATGGCCAGCTGCTGCTGGTTGGGCCCAAATCTTGAAAGTTGCAGCAACGGAAATTGGGAGTATTGGGAGTCGAGTTAAACAACACTCCATACGTCTCTGTTCGATCCTGGAAACTGCATTCCCGGAAAGTCCCGGTGACTTTCTTGATGTAAGAATTGATCCAATCACAGTCTTCAATCGTGACGACGTTGAATCCAACCTTGCAATTGTAAAGATACATCCCCGCAATCTGTGAATCCGCAGGAACATCATGCACGATCAGGTCAGAAACCGACTGCGTCACCGTAGGGCTGTTCCAGAGGCGCAACCCGATACCCTGATATTTCAAACTCGAACAATCCAAATCCACATGGCTGATGGACACGGCGTCAGGCGATTCGACGTACAAACCATGATCCTTGAAATCCTCAAGATTGACGTACGACATCTCCACGCTCCCACCGTTGATCGTCAACCCGTTCCAACGCTCACCCGTGTTGGCAGCCTCGATGTGAATGACGTTGTTCGATGTTCCGTTTGCGACAAGGCTCCCGTTAACCAGAATGTATGCGTTTGGCCCCATTGTGATGTGGACACCGGGATCGAGTGTTAGTGTCACGCTGTCCGGCACAATCAAACCGCTTTCGAGATAGTATGGGCTGACACTATCATAAATATGTTTCCGCACATGCAAATCCGAACTCAACGTCTTGACTCCCGGCGCGCGCAATAAGGCCTTGAAGGCGTTGACACGGCCATATCCAATACTATCATTAGGCAATGTTGTACCATACACGTTGTCTGCCGATTCTTCGATGATCTCACGCAGCTCGGAATAGCTCAGGGTATTGTCAAACGACAAAAGCAACCCTGCGATTCCCGCAACGGCAGGTGCAGCCATGGAGGTGCCGGATGCGTACATTACGCGTTCCTCTGGCTCGACACCGCAAATACTCGTGTCTTCCAATGCGATACCATCTCGCAAATCCGAGAGGACTCCCATGCAATCTATTTCATCGCAGTCAGAAAAGGAACCCGCAGGAGCAGCAACTGTTACGTCAGACCCAAAGTTGGATCCTTCGCAGAGTGGAACGCCTGGATCGCGAAGAAATTTCCATCGTTGATCAGCAGGGTCGGTACCCGCGACCGCAATGACGTGGGTTCTTGTCGCAGCAAGACTTGCGGGAAACCTACACCCTTCCTGTCCGTCATTGCCACAAGAAAATACAAACAGCATTCCAAACTCACTCGCGGCCCAGTCTATTGCACCAGTCAAGATATCGCTGACAACAAAGAAACCGTAGCTCAAATTAAGAATCTCGGCATTACCTTGGGAGTCCTCAATTCCGCGTAGAATCGCACTAACCAAAGAGGTGTTGCTCTGGTGCATTATTTTCTCAATCCTACCTGTGCAGCTGGGACAAACTCCAACTATTCCGTATTCGTTTCTTGCTGCGAGTGCTATTCCTGAAACATGAGTACCGTGCCCGTGTACATCATTCCACACCTCTGGGTTGCTCGTCGATGAATCGAAACATATCTCACCCAGAATAATTCGCAATGAGTTGTCTAGGTCAGAATGCGTCAGTTCGTCTGCTAAATCGTCATACGGTATACCAGTATCGAGAATTGCAATTCCGACTGACATTTCTCCCAGCGTAATACTTTGAGCTTCTTCGGCCATTATATCTGCTCCGGAAGTACCCCCTCTCTGCCCTGCATTACGTAAATTCCATTGTAGATTCCAGTAGTAATCGCTAGTTAACGCGTATGCAACAAAATCTGGATGACACTCCTTTGTGTTAGGGTCTGTTCCTATGCTGTCGCATACATTCTCAACCTCAAAAGAATCTGGAATAGTTAGCACATAAATGTTCAAGTCCGAGTGTTTCCATTCAAGTTGTGCAGAGTAATTGCTTAACAGAGCGGTCAGGGCAACATACCCAGTGTCAGACGTAGTTTCGAGTATTGCTCGTCCCTCGCCAACTTCAACCGTATCACCTTTCCATAATGTAGTTGTTATTGTCCATTGGCCTAGACCATTCACTGCACTACCCATAAGAACCAGCCAAAGGAAATACATTTGCATTCGGAATACTCGCCGCCCGTTCATAAAAAGCCTCCGCTTCTATTTGACAATCACAAGTCTTACGTTCGGAGAAAATGCACTCTCCGGGTTGTGGTTCATGAATCTCACAAAATAGGTTCCCGATACCAGACGGCTTAGGTCTAACGTCGTCGTGCCAACCGGCAATTGCTGTGTTGTATAGACTTGTCTGCCCAAAACATCAAACAGTTGGGCCGATCCTAATGTCGTGGTTTGAATTTGAACTGTGCTGTTCGTTGGGTTGGGGTAGAAAGAGAATTCGTTGAACACGACGCCACGCTCGTTTCTAGGTACGGCTGACGATGATAAGGATACGAACAATCCGGAAAGCGTTCCAGAAATATACTTTGTCTCATCTGCATAAAGTATGGTCGCCGATCCCACAATCATAGAATCTACAACGGCGGTCCACTCAGTCATATCATCAGACACAAGATAGAATCCATTGGAAGTTCCGGCAATCAGCCCGTCTAGTGTCGAGTAGGCAACACTTGTCATGTAGTTCACGCCCGGTGGAAGATCAACAACACTGGTATCGCCCGTTGCAAGATTTACGCTGCTAAGAGAATACACATTTGCAACATAGAGGATTTCTTCCGTCGCGTGATACACGAAGTTGTAGATCCCCTCAGCGGGAGACATGATGAGTGAAGTTACTTCCGTGCTGTCGGTAATTCTAAGGCTGGTAACTCTTATCCCCTCATTAAAAAACAATACGTCTGGATCTGTTCTAGACCAGATCATATTGCCAACAACGTCACCAGTGTAAAGTCTATTCCACGTGTCTCCGCTGTTTCTGGAAGCATGCAAAACTCCCGCTCCTGCATAGTAGCGGACAAACAGCCAGACGGCCGTGTCAATGGGTGAAATCGTAAAATCAATGTGCTCATACAGCGGTGTACCGAAGTCGGAAATCAAAGTCCAAGTAGTATCTTCCACATGCATATACGTGCCATAGTCGGTTGACGCGAACACATTGGGTTGGCAATAGGGATAGTACGAGAGCTTGTGGACTCGATGACCAGCAAGACCTCGAAACTCCCAGTCCATATTATCTCCATGGTGTAGATACACTCCGCCTCCGTTCGGGAACTGGACGCTCCTGAATGTTCCGGCTAATTCTCCGCTTGTTTCCGGATCATCAATTACGTCAAGGACTCCCCACGGCGGACTCCCAATCGGAATCCAGTTTTGAAGGCTCGGTTGCGCATACACGCTTCCCCACAACAACAAAACCGCGAACCCCACCCGCTTCAAAAGATTGAATACAGATAGAATTCGCGTCATGATAGTGGTCTCCGAGCTAAATTTTTCAGCCAGTATCCCTAGACCTGAGATCAAGAAAGGATTTCGATTTGACTTAGTCAAGTTGTCCATGGCATGCTTCCGATGCAATTAGTGTAAATAGGACTGAAGAAGTCTGAATGAATTACGACACGTGTGGTAGCAAAGAAATCGAAAGTAATCAATGAAATGGCTACCGATGGCAAACGCGTGCCCTGTTAGCGACTGTTGCTCTGTCGTCATGCTCAAACATAGAGGATGGTCAGATATCGAATGTCATGTGAGTTTGTTACAATTTACGATAGGGCGTCATGCAAAGCAAGGGTTGAAACGCAACAGCATAAGATATTGATTATCTAAAAGATAGGGTTCGCCCCTACCTTCAGCTACTGTCCGGCCAGGAGTGTCATCGTCGCCAGATCAAGAACAATCCGCGCCGGTAACATCTCATCGCAAACATACCGCTTCACCAAAGAGCAAATCACGCTTGCCGCCATCAGCGGCGTGTAACAAATTGTACGCGCGGTGCAAGGTTCTTGAAGAGCATCGGAATCGTTACAAATAGTCTGTGAATAGGCGATCCTGTCTTCGCGAACCTGCGGCCGCACGGCGTACACAACAAGCGTCTCCAAACCCATGCGCGCGTCGAGATAGAGCTTCACTTCCGGTTTCTCACGAACCAACTTCCAAATAGTCTCGCGTGACTTCATTGAATCAACCGCGCTGATGACGACTCCCGTTAGTTCTCTGCCATCATATTGCATGCCAATGGTGTTCGGCAGCACGCCGGTCTGATTCTCAACGAGAATCGAGAATGCATCTGCTTTCAGCAAGCCCACATCAGACATCCCATATGCCTGATTGCTGACATTGTGAATATCCACAACATCTGCATCGAAACACGTCAGATTGCAAACACCCATCTTGGCTAGATACAAACCCGTGACGCTCCCAATGGAACCCAGACCGATCAACGTTACTTGCAAATTCGCTAACTTCTCTGCATCGACAACATCTTGCTGTCTTAGAAATCGCATATCGTTCATGTGGTCTCCTAGAAGTGGTCAAGTTCATCACGGTCCAATCCCAGCCAATTCAGTTCGTCATCGAGTTCATCCATTGTAAGTGCACCACGTGCTTCTGCTTCCTGAAGTTCTTCGCGAGTTTGCCTCAGACTTGCAGGACCGTAGTCGCGATTTTTTGGAACAAAGGCACTCTCCTTGACTTTGGCTTTGAACTCCGAAAAGCATGCTTCTGCAAGACCGTCCACCGGTGGAAACTTGGTCTCCCAGATGACATCAGCAAGATACATGTGACTGGGATGATACTGGTCCAAACGCATGATCGCATCTCGTCGCTTGTTGACAACCAGGGAAAGCAACCATTCGCCGTTTGCGAGTCCAGCAATGCACGTTTCATCTTGTCCTGACCAGAAAACTTGCATTCCACCGTGGGAATGCGCCCAGCATCGAAGTTTGCGAGAGTCAATGCCTTTAGATTCAAGTTCGGTGATCAATCTCGCAACGTCGGTAATGTCCATGTCGGTTTCATCGTATGAACAGTTCTGCTTGACGAGAAAGAAATCAGTGACGATCAATGCAGTGATGCGTTTGGAATTAGCATTGACGACTTCGTCGACCAGTCCGAGACAAGAAACTTCACCTTTTGCCATGTCCGTCCACAGCCACAGTTTCTGCATTGCGGTTGCCTCGACTTGTATCTTCACTCCAGCATCAACCGGTTGCCGCTGTGTCCTCTGCAAGTTCTGCATCGGCATCCTCCTCTTCGTTGTCCTCTTGTGGACGGTTGGGACAATTTTCTTCATCGTGGTCATCGTATTGCTGACAATGTTCGCACCACCAGCACGAATCACAGTTGTCGATTTCGTGGCCGTAGTCATCGCACCACGAGCAGTATGGTTCATCGTCTTCATCTTCAACCCAGTTTGGATCCCACTTCTCGATCTTCTGAAATGGATCACTGCTGTTGTAGCTGTTAAGAAACTGATGCACGAGTTGAAGAAGTCCATGCAAGTCAAGCTCACCAGCAAGACGTGAAACCAGATGGCCAATATTACCCCAACAGATGTTGTTCGGATCATCCGTGACATGCGGATGGACATAGCCATTCATTTCAGTGCCACCGCTGATCAGAACTTTGCCAAGGTCAAGACGAATTTCCACGGTATAGGGTTCGAATTCGTAACGCCCACCGTCATGTTCAAGTGCGATTGGATACGTCGTCGCGATGATCGATGATTCATCCAGCTTGATAGACTCGTAGCAACTCGGCACCAACTTCATCATCTCGACGAATGTCCGTGTTGCTTTGGCTTTGATTAGTTCCGGTGCTCTACTAAACAGCATCAGAATCTCGCTGTCGCCTTCAATCTTGCGAGACAATGTCATCACTTGCATACAAAGGCGTTCGAGTTCGTATTTGTCATCCCTTAAGGATCGTGCAAGTTCCTGCTTCCGTTCGGCAGCAACCGACTGCATCGTTTCAATCAGTGCTTGTCGTTGCGTGTTTCGAAACGCACGACACATGCGGGGAAGATGCGCGTCGAGAATGTTCGACGTGACATCCAGACGGGGCGCACCGTACAAGACCAACCACGTTGGTGACACCATTCCAACCAACACCGATTCCATCACAAGCGGATCACCGAACATGTCTTTGCAAAACGCCGATTCCTTGTCCGCATTCACATAGACAGCAATCCCGACTTCATGCCACTCACGCATCTCGCTATCGTTCGATACCAAGGCTATCGGTGTATGTAGCTTCTGTTCGTAGAACCTAATCAAGGTTCTAATTTGTTCAATCATAAGCGTTCCTCCGGAGGAAAGAGAGGGCCATGACCACTTGGATCACAGCCCTCTCTGAATACTTGAGACTACGTAGGACAGGTAGTCTGAACCATCCTCTCAGCGACCTCCCTTTACCATTGGCACGAGGGTGAGCACGCTGCCGTCCTGCAGGATGTCACTATCAAATGCTGGCGATCCGTTGACATGACGGGTATACGAGCTGTCTTTCGGAAAACCAGCCTGCTGAATCGCAGCCTCGACTATGGTGTTTTCCGGAACTTCGATTTCCTTGGCCGAGCGGCCTAAGCACAATACTTTCACTCGCATGAGATTCTCCTTGATTTGAACTGGATCGGGCGCAATACCCGTTGTTGATACCAACAGGTTCTTATGCCAGAAATCCACCTCGTCCGCAGCAACGCAGACCCAGGATCTGCATTCTGACACGAAGAGCTTCCCGGCTGGCCGGTTCAATCAGGCAATCGCGAGGGACTTGACTTTTTGCCGACAAGGCGCTACATTTACCACTGTAACTAAAATCGCCAAACTTCTCCCCATGAATCCCACGCCGCTTTAACTTAACCTTTTTGCTCCCTTGCCCTGTATGGAATGGCTTCCAAGCGAGGGAGGCGCCCGTCAATTCCCCTGATGACTTTCTGCCACAATGGCAGTGGTGATTCATTGATTGAGTTGACGTAACGAACCGAATGTCTATTTGCTTTGCAAATCGCTTTCGGTTTTTTTGTGCCCTAAAATATCAGCACATTCAGACAATTACTGCACAATACATAGAGAACAACAAGTGTAAAGTCGACTTCCTTCTTCAGCAACCTAAGTAGTTCGATAGCGATATAGCTATTGATAGAGCATCAATGCCTGAATGTGTACCACAAATACACTTCAGGCTTTTTTTTTTGCTTCAACAAAGCAATGCAGAACAATTCAAACCAGGAGCAATGATAACAAGGACTCTTGCTTCAAGTTTGTCTTACCAGAACCAACTAGTCTAGACTAGCAAGCAAACAATCAAATACGGTCCTCGGGCCCGAGGTCGTGTCAACCAACCGCTGAAGCGGGTGGCGAACACGGCCTTGCCGTGTTTCTTCCCATCTGCATCGGCAGAGAGGACGCACGGCCGTGCACGCAAATGACAAGGAACGTGAAGACAAGTGGAAGATTGTGTTAGGTCAAGTTCAGGAACGGGTTAAAAAGCTTGGCATGGGGTATGACGATGCACAAGACTTGGAGGGATGGCTGATAGAAAAACTCCTGCTTTGGGACGAACGGTTTCCCGAACAGGGAATTCCGGATTCAGACAAGGTATATCTTCGTCTCTGGCTTATGAACAAGCGAATCATGGACTGGAACAAAGCTTACGCGCTTCGGCGAGCCCGTCATGTGCCGATTGTGCAGCGCGATGTCGAAAGTGGCGATGAATTCGATCTCGACTACAAGGCCGCTGATTCGGATGCCCATGACGATGAATCTTACAAGGCAATCGAAAACCGCGATGAAGCTGAAGTTGCGGACCGTCTCATCAGATATAATATCCGCAAACGTGGAGCAGAGCTTCTCGATGCCGTGAAGTCAATGGACACTTTGGACTCGGCCGAGATTGCAGAGAAACTCGCATGTCTTCCAAACGCAGTTAACTCACAGTTTTATTTGATTCGCCAGAAAAGCAAGAAGTTAAAAATTAGAGATTTGGAGTAAATCCGATTTCCGATTTGATTGCCTGGCTATTTCGGTCGTCTTCAATGTGTAGGGGAGATCGTGGGGACCTCGACCTGGCAGGTTTGTTCTTTGACATGATTCGGTCCAATTCCGGATGAATTTCTGGACCTGCCGACCCACTTCAATGGGATTTTCTGTTGCGCCTTGCTCCGCAAAAAATACGGTATCGGAGTTCGCAACTATCTGATGACAAGACCACACGAAATTCCCTGCTCAGAGGAACGCGAAGGCTTAGGTCGCGTTGTGCCCTAGGAACCGGTGTGGCCGCGGATTTCGGCCACAAACAAGCATCTATATAAGGAGGTGCATCGTGAACAACGTGCATCCCATTTCAAAAGCTGCCGAGATCATCGGCATCGACGAAAGCAAGTTGGAGGCTCCCGCAAAACGCTACGGAGCACTGCGCATCGTCGCTGGTTCTTTGAAGTACATCGACGTTGATCGTTTTAACGAGGGTGTTGCGGCAGAGCTCCAGGCCAAAGTCGAACAGGCTGAACGTCGTTCGAAGAGCAAAGGTACCAGCGGCCGTCAAATCGGTTTGTTGCGTGCCCGCACTGAACGCGCTCCCAGTTTGATTGCGTCGAAAGAAGGCGCAATCACAGCAGCTCGTAAGCTCGTTGAGGAAGCTGCGAACGCGTACGAGAAATCACGCGCCAAGAAGACTCTTAAGGACCTTGAAGAAGGTCTGAAGCGTCTGCGTGACAACTTCGCGAAGGATACAGCAGAACTCAGTCGCATTCTGAACGAAGACGACGAATCCTAACTATCTAGTTGGATTCGACAATCCTGTGATAGGGCAAGGATTTGATGAATTTCACATGAGCAAATGGCACTGGGCCCTTCCACACCACTACCACTGGCACAATGTGCCCGACAACCAGGTGACAACCTGATGAACATCCCCTTACGCAAATCGCCTAGCGATCGTAAGCGATGCGCAGAAGGTACCGAAACCAGCAGGGCGGGGAGACGTCCCCGCTCTGTGGGTGGTCGGACTTATTGGAATAAGATAGTAGATCACACCGTCCGAGGACACTCAAAGCAACGAAACAAGCTCCTCGCAACATATCGCGTGACATCACGCGGACATTACCGAGGAGGCGCATAACAACCATGGCAAGTTTACGACACAAGAAGCTCAAATCGGGCAATTACATCTGGGTCATCGAGTACCGGCTTGACGGCAAGTCGAAAACGTACTCGCTTGGCAGCACGGATCGGCATACGGCCCAACGGCTTTACCATGAGTTCTGCGCGAAGCTACTTGATGTTGAGCCAGGGCAAAAAGCGGACAAACCGATTGATGTTAAGGGCGAAAAACGCCGCCGGGAAGCCCGCGAGCACAAGGCGAAGTTGCAAGAGTTTTCGAGACTTCGGATTCCTGACCTTGAGCGTGAGTACATGGCCTTCAGCCGCGCGAACAAGACTGAGAACACGTGCGAAATCATTCAGCAGGGATTCTGGAAGTTCCGGGAGTACGCTGATGACATTCCGCTGGAGGACGTGAACTACCAAATCGCGGAGGGGTACAAGGCGTGGCTATTGCAACGGTTGAACGGAACGACCACGAACATGTACCACCGTGCCGTAAAGGCAGGGTTCGAATACGCCGTTAAGCTCGAATGGTTGGTGAAGAATCCCTTCAAAGGCGTGATGCCAGTCAGAATTCCAGAACCGGACTACGCAGTTTACCTGAACGAGGCGGAAGTTGCGCAGCTATTGTCCGCGATTACAAACGAGGAGTTCCGACGGCTGATTCGCTTCTTTCTGCTGACCGGTTGCCGCAGAACCGAAGTTGCGCTAATTGACTGGAGGGACATTGACCTGGAGATGCGGACGATCATCCTGAGAGCAAGTAACACGAAAACCAAACGCAATCGCGTTCTGGAGATCGGTGAGAAGCTCTACGACCTGCTGATAGAGCAGGGACATAAGAAATCCGGTCGGTTGTTTCCGAAGTGGACCGCAAACTCAATCACAGTGATCTTCAAGAAGTACGTCAACAAATGTGACTTTGGCCGGAAGATCACCGTTCACTCGTTGCGTCACACAGCGACTGTGTATTTTCTTAAGGCTGGGATCGACATGTTCACAGTATCCCGTATATTGGGTCACACATCCGTACGAACAACCGAAACAGTCTATGCCCACATACCCACGGGACGCAAGCGAGAGGCCATGGACAAGCTCCCTTTTTGACCCAGAACACAACACCGTCGTAACGAAATGTCGTAACGCGTTACGACGTCGTGTTTTCACAAAGTCACAAGAGCCCCAACATTGGGGCTCTTTTCTTTATCACTTAGATCGAAGATTGCAGATCACAAAGATGTCTGGCAGCAATTTACTACCGATCTCTAATGCTTGAAACATCTCACCTTACATCTGGAAGACATCCAAAAGACAAAGCCCCTGACATTCTCATGTCAAGGGCTAAGTCAATGGCGGAGAGAGGGGGATTCGAACCCCCGATACGGTTTCCCGTATGCACGCCTTCCAA
>JABWCQ010000025.1 GCA_013360195.1 bacterium | reverse complement strand
TCTCCGCCGACCCCATCCCGGACGTCATTCCGACTGAATTTTCAATCACGAGCACCTATCCCAATCCGTTTAACGCGACACTGAGTATTCAATACGACATTCCGCAGGCCGCGCAGATTTCGCTTAGTGTTTATGATTTGTTGGGTCGGGAGGTGGCCACACTCTTTCAGGGAATGAAGGACCCCGGACGACATGCAGTTTTCTGGAATGCAGAAGGTGTCTCGACCGGAGTCTATTTCATCCGACTACACTCCGAACACCGTTCAGCAACTCAGAAAGTTCTGCTCCTCAAGTAAGTTTTTGAATACTTAAACAATGTTATAACGGCGAGTCCCTGTGTGACTCGCCGTTTTGTTAGAGGCAAACTTGAGGGTCAGATAAATTTCGACAGAATGTAAGTTGTTATATTACAAGATATGTCTTATTCTACCTTGCTGTTTTATGTAAAGTTCCGTCTTTTTTTTGGGGTGAATTGTAACTATATTTGTAAGTTTGCAGGACTGACAGGACCGTTCAACCATTTCCTTGAAAGGACACCGCATGAAAAAGCTTGCGACCGGGCTACTAGCCCTCATGTTTGTACTCGCCGCTTCGGCCAACGCCACCATTCGCTATGTCTCTGCTACCGGGGCAGGGACGCACACCACGATCGCCGCCGCTCTTAGCGCCGCTGTTTCAGGCGACACCATCCTCATTGGCCCAGGCTCATTCTCGATCTCAAGCCAAATCAACGAGGGCAACAAGCGCTACGTAGTTATCGGCGCGGGCTGGGATCAAACGCTGATCACGATGACGGCTGATTGGTATCTCAATGGCGCCAACCGTGTCTCGTTTGAAGGCTTCTACTGCAACACGAACTCGTCGTTCAACACTTTCAACACTGTTGACTCGACGACGTTTCGTCGCTGCCGATTGAACTCTACTGTCACCACAACACCCATCATCAGTTGGAATAACGGCCGCTCTTTGACGATTGAAGATTGTATTTTCACGTCGGCTTTTACCACAACAAATACGGGTCAAGTTGTTATCTCTAACGGAAACTACCCGACGACGATTCGCAATTGCGTGTTCGCAAACACCGGTACGAGTACGTCAGCAAAGGCGCTTTATGGCACTGCGACGTCGGGAACCGTTGAACTCTACAACTGTGTTTTCCTGGGTTTCTCCGCGCCGCTTACGCTTAGCACGGCCGGTGGCCCGGTCGTGGGTATCAATAACATCTTCCATGACTTCCTCGCCTCGCCGTCGGTCGGAACCTATAACGCCTCAAGCGTTTGGGATTACAATGCCGCCACGACGATCACACCTCCGGGGACGAACGCACTCTTACTCGCCGGCGATCCTTTTGTGCTCTATGACGAAGCGCTTAACTATCAACACGGCACAAGCGACCTGCATCTCGATCCCACTAACGGTGCGGCGTGCATCAACAGCGGCCATCCCAGCCTGCTTGACTTCACGGACGGTTCGCAATCAGACCGCGGCGTTTACGGCGGTCCCAAGCCACTCGTGGATAACGGCGTGCCGAACTATCCGTGGGCCATCAACATCGTCTTGAATCCGAACCTCGTCGGAGTCGGCACACCTGTCAACGCCACCGCAGTCGGCCGCGTCGGACCCCAATACTAAGATAATCAGGAGAATCTCATCATGAAGAAGATGATTCTTCTGTTCGCGCTGCTTGCGATCAGTTCGTGTGTGTTCGCACAAACGGCTGTCGTGACTGAGTGCGAGTGGTTCACTGGAACCGACCCCGGCGTTGGAAATGGTAATGACATTTCCATCGGGGCACCGGAAGATGAAGAAGCGCTCGGGTTCACTGTGGCAACCGGTTCGTTGAATGCAGGAGATCTCGTGCGAGCAAAAGTGCGTTGCAGAATAGATAGCGTGCGCTCCGGCGCTACGAATATCTGGGGACCTGTCACGGACGCTTTTGTTCTGCTGTCCCCGGCCACCGGCAGCGTACGACTGGTCACCGCGATGTCCTATCAGTGGAACAACGGCGCGTTCACCAACATCGATGTTGCCGATGCAGCCAACGCAAACTTTGCCGAGATTGTTTCTACTGCAGGTTTGCCGGATGGACTTAACAAATTGCGTATTCGAGCGACTGACGATCTCGGTCGCACCGGTCTTGTTGTGGATGGCTTCGCGGTCATCTCCAACACATCCGGATTTGCCAACCGCCTCGTCACGCAGTTCGAGTACCGCGTCGACGGCGGCGCGTTTACGCCTGTGGATGTGACCGATGGCGGCATAGTTAGTCTCAATGAAATCGTCGCCACCACCGGACTCACGAATGGCTTGCACCGCCTTCAGGTGCGCGCCATTGATGACTTGGGTCGCATCGGTCCGGTGCATGACGGCTACCTCGTGATATCAAATACGTCGGGCAGCTCGCCACGTCTCGTGACAAGCATGGAGTATCGCATTGACGGCGGTTCGTTTGTCACGTTCGATTATCCCGACAACGGGATTATCAACTTCAGCGAGATGATCGCCACTAACGCGCTCGCCATCGGACTCCACACCGTGGACTTCCGATCCATCGATGATCTGGGCAGAATCGGCCCCGTGCATCGCGCATTTCTGATTGTCAGCTCACCGTTCGTCGGTGGAATCAATCACACCGTCGTCGCCGCTGAAGTCTTTGTCGGAGTCGACCCGGGTGTTGGTAACGGTATTGATATTCCGCTTCCGCAAGATGGCGCGTTCGATGAAGGCACGGAAGATTTCCTGCAAGTCTATACCGACTTCCCGGTGGGCTACTACCGCGTCGGTTTCCGCGTGCAAACGGATGATGGTCGCTGGTCACAAGCTGAATATGATTCTCTCTTGGTCGGTCCGATTCTGGTTATCAGCGCCTCGGGAAATGATGTCATCCTGAATTGGCAATTCCCCGACGGCATTGACCAGTATTACATCCAGCGCGCACCCGCGACAGCCGGACCGTATACGACGATTGACTCAACGACCGCTCGGACGTACACCGATACGGGTATCATTTCGACTCAGTCGCAGGGTTTCTACACCGTCACCTTCCGCGATGATTCCATTTCAATCCAACAGCCACCCGGAACGCCGGTGCTCAGATAGTCTGCAATAACACTTTATCGTGTTGAAAGGAGCGCATCATTTTGGTGCGCTCTTTTGCTTTGAGGCATGCGCGCGAACTGCAATCCTCAATATCTGTCGTGTGCAATCAACTTTGAATGCTTTTCCGCGCAGTTGACACATATCGATATGTGAGTTTGACACTTTACTTCGGTGTTGCAAATGATTCAATTTGAATTGAGGCGGGGAATGGAACAGTTATGCGTCTTTACAGGGAAAGGCTTTGTTATGAAAACATTCATGATTATTGTCGCCGCATTGCTCTTCTTCTGCGGCACTGCGGCGGATGCAGCCATTCGCTATGTTTCACAAACCGGTGCAGGCTCTTATACGCTGCCCAGCTCGGCGTTCACCGCCGCCGTGGCCGGTGACACGATTCTAATCGGCCCGGGCTACTTCGTTGAGGGCTTCAACATCAGCGTTAACAAGCGCTGTGTTTGGATTGGAGCGGGCTGGGACCAGACGAACATCTATTTGTCCGGCGTGCTCTTCAACTTCAACAGCAGCGCAGGCAGCGGAACCTCCATTGAGGGAGTTCGCATCACATCCTCATCGTCCTCCGTTTGTCTTTACTCGACCACAAACGGTGCTGACTCCATCACGGCACGACGCTGTCTGCTCGTCGGCGGTTCGGGTCAGAACACGGTCACGTGGACTTCGACTTCAGCCGGAAGACTTTTTCTCGAAGATTGCATCCTCATCAATTATTATCAGTATGCTAATGCAATGGATGGTCCACGCTCGGGCGGTGTTATCAGAAACTGTGTGTTGGTTTCAAACATCACTGTCAGCAACGGCAACGGTTGGGCAATCGGCTCTGCAAACGCCTATACAGGCTCCCTTGAAGTCTATAACTGCACCTTCCTCAACTGGGATGATATTTTCAGTATGCCTGCCGGTTCTCCCGCCGCGGTTATTATCAATAATGCGGCTTACGACTTCACGGGTGGAACAGCCTCTTGGGGAACCATTGCCGGCAGCAGCGTGATTGACTACAATGCTTCACCCGCGACACCTGCGGCTCCGGGTACTAATCCGCTCGTCATTGCAGCTAATCCGTTTGTCAATTATGACCCGGCTGCAAATTACGTCATCGGTACGACGGATTTGCATCTCGTAGGCGGAAGCAATCTGATTGACGGCGGGAATCCCGGTTTGCTGGATGTCGATGGCTCTCGCTCCGACGTCGGAGTGTATGGAGGTCCCAGACCACTGATTGACAACGGTGTGCCCAACTATCCGTGGGCTGTGAACATCGTGAACACTCCCAATGTCGCCGGACAAGGCACTCCTGTCAACGCGACCGCTATCGGGCGCGTGGGACCGCAATAAGAAATCACAAGGAGGAACATCTCATGAACAGAGTTCTTCTCGTGCTCTGCCTTGTGCTCTCAGCAACTTGCCTTGCCCAAACAATCACACAGGCGGAGTATTTTATCGGCACGGATCCGGGCGAAGGCATGGGCACGGCAATTTCCGTGACTGCGGCGGATGATTCGGTCGCGCTGGCGTGGCAGATTTCCACAGCCGGTCTTGCGCCCAATCTCTATCGCATGATGCTGCGCGTTCGCACGGACGGCGGAGTATGGAGCAGACCAAGTGCGCAATTTCTGATTGTCGCACCCATCGCGCATTCGCCACTGCTTGTCACACAGTTCGAGTGGTCGGTGGATGGCGGGGAGTTTACAGCGATCGACATCGACGACGCGGAAATCGTGAGCCTTGAACAGCTGCTCTCAACGGTATCTCTTGCGCCCGGTGTGCTCCATAAAGTCAATATCCGGGTTTCAGACAACACAGGCCGGGTTGGTCTTGCACACTGTGGTTTTCTGGCGGTCGCTCCGCCGAATGAACAGGCGCGTTTGGTCACGCAGTTTGAGTATGCGGTTGACAACGGAGAACCCATCGCTGTTGACCTCGTCGATGGAGCAAGCGTGCCGTTGTCGCAGATGATTGCCACCGACGGGCTTTCGCCCGGCACTTTACATAGGATTAAGTTTCGCGTGACGGATGACCTCGGCCGAGTGGGTGCCTTCACCAGCACGCTGCTGCCGGTAAATTCCGTCGCTGAGTTGACTCGCAATATCGTCAGTTACGAGTATTGGGTGGACGCTAATTCTCCGATGCTGATGGATTGCCCCGATGCGCCGTTCGTGAACATCAGTGAATTGATAGCGACGAATTCGCTTTACATCGGCTTACATCAAATGAGCATTCGCGCGACAGATGATTTGGGACGAACGGGACCGGCGCATCGCGTGCCGTTCATCGTGACATCGCCATGGGCTGAATCCGAAGCAAGGACCATTGCAGCCGCGGAGATGTTCGTGAACAGCGATCCCGGAATAGGAAACGGCATTGCGATTCCGTTGCCGGAGGACGGCGAGTGGAATGAGAGTGAAGAACCGATCGTGCATCTTTTCACCGGATTTAATGTCGGATACTATCGGGTCGGCATTCGTGTGCAGGATAATCTCGGACGCTGGTCGGCGCCCGAATACGATTCCTTGCTGGTCGGTCCGTTGCTGTCGATTATTCCCAGCGGCAACAGTGTTATTCTGTATTGGGAGTTTCCGGAGAACATAGATCAGTATTACATTTATCGTGCGGCGGCAGGCGGACCATTCACGCTGATTGATTCCACCAGCGCGCGAACCTATACTGATCCGGATATCATCCCTGCACAGGAGAAGGGCTTTTATCATATCACGTTCCGTGACGACTCCATCTCGCTGCAGAGGGCTCAGGGAACGAACTTGCCAAAATAGTTTGCCTTTGTCCTGAATTTTACTTAGTTTACGGGGTGAGCTGATAGCTCACCCCGTTGTGTTTGGGGGAACCTTTTGTAACTCTTTGAGCTTTAAGAAATATCAAGGAGGCCGTCATGAAAGACAAGCTGCTTTGGTTTGGCTCGCTGATGGTTTTGACCGGATTGTTCGGTTTCACGGGCATCGCCGATGACCTGCGGCATCCGGGCGAGCTGATTGCCGTCAGTGCAATTCTGCTGGCCGGAATCATATTCATCGCACTCTCGATTCGAGCACAGCGGACGCATCATCCTGTTTCCTCAAACAAGGGGCTGTGGGCGGGAGGAACGCTGATTCTGCTTGGCATCATGGGCTTCGGGTTTGTGGCCGATGATTTGGAACACGTGCTCGAGATTTACATCAGCGGCGCTGTGCTGCTGACGGGGATTATTCTGTTCACCTATTCGTGGCGGCACCGCAAGCTGGTTTCGCCGCATTGATTTTTGCACTTCTTTTTCACATCTTAAGTATACGGAGCACCGACAATGCTATCCAAGAAAATGTATGAAGCGCTGAACGCGCAAGTCAATCATGAACTCGAAAGCGAGTACGTCTATCTTCAACTCGCCGCATGGTCCAAGGCCAACAATCTCGAAGGCTTTTCCAATTGGATGAAGCATCAGGCCGAAGAAGAGCGCGAGCACGCCATGAAGATACATGACTTCCTGATTGACAATGAACACGAAGTCGTTTTGACCGGTATCGAAAAGCCGAAGCTCAATATCAAGTCCGCTGTGGATGTCTTTCGCGCTTCCTTGAAACACGAGCAGAAGATCACCAAGAATATTCACGACTGCTACTCGGTCGCTCTTGCCGAAAAGTGTTACAAGTCGCAAGTGATGCTTCAGTGGTTCATCGAAGAGCAAGTCGAAGAGGAAGCCAACGCCAAATCCGTTCTCGACAAACTCGAAACGTTGAAAGATTCACCGTCGTCCATTTATTGGATTGACAAGGAATTGAAAAAGCGCGGCAAAGAGTAGTTCTTCTGTTCGCAACTTCCGCAAACTCAAGCAGCTGCGCCTACGGCACAGCTGCTTTTTCTTTGCCTGTCAAAAAACTATTGACTCCGCGGACTTTCTGCTCTATCTTTAAGGCATGAATCACCGATTGACCTGTCTATTTGCGGTCATTTCGCTGTGTGCCGCATCCCAAGCTTCCGTTCTCAGGGTTCCGACTGAATATCCTTCCATTCAGTCCGCGCTGCAGAATGTTCAACTGAACGACACCGTGCTGGTCGCTTCCGGTCTCTATGCCGAAGCCCTTCGTGCCCCGTTAGTTTCATTTTCGCTCATTGGTGACGTACAGCCTGACTCCGCACTCGGCAACTTGCCAGTCGTTGACCCCTCTTCCTTACCGCATCCGGATGAAATAGCCTGCCTGAACTTTCTTCAGGCGGTTCCGTTTGTGCGTATTGAGAGAATAGGCTTTCGAAACGGAAGCCAGATGTATCCCCGTGATTCAGAGGGCGGCATTCTTGGAGAAGTGTTTCATTTGGCTTTGAAAAATTGCCTATTTGATTCGACTTACTACGGGATTATCAGAATCGAGAGCGCAGGTCAATTGATTGAGCTGGACTCTTGCCGCTTTCTCGACAATCCAGTCGGATGTGTCAGCGCGGAAGAGCACCGGGTTTTGGCAAGGAACTCCTTTTTTTCGGGTTCGGGATTTGCACTGGTGAACTGCGCAAGAGGAAGCCAGTTTTCCGATTGTAGATTTCAGGGGAATACAACTGGATATCATCTGCTTGCTTCCGGCGACAGCTTGCTCGTTACATTCTGTTCATTTAGCGGTTCTTCGCCCAATGCAAGCGCCTTTGTGGGATTAGTTGAGGGGAGCGGGACAATATCTTACAGCCAGTTCGGGCCGGGTCAATTCGCCACGTTTGCGCTGTATGCAAGTCGAAATTGCGACTTGACGCTTTTGATTACCGGAAACATCTTCTCTCAGCTTGTTGAAATTACTCCCGTTGTCGTTCAATGCCAAAGTGAAGGAGCCGTGCCGGTTCGTATTGATTCAAATTTGTTCACCAGTGTTACAAACTCCGGGGCAAAAGCAATTCAAGTCGAACCCGATGTAAGCGCAGTTATCAACTCGAATAGATTTCTGACGCTGTCTCCTGCCAATCATGCTGCTATTTTCTCCGCATCCGCGAATGTTCAAGCCCACTTGAACATATTTGAAGCAACCGGTCTTGCTTTTCAGGCATTCCATGAAAACGACGCCCGCTTCAACTACTGGGGCGATTCAACAGGCCCGTATCACCCCACGTTGAACCCTAACGGCCTGGGCGACCGTGTTTCCGATTCCGTGCTCTTCGACCCGTGGTATCCTGATACATCGTTCCTGATTGATGCAGCCGAAGAACGTGTTGAACTGCCTGAGCAATTTCAACTTTCTGTCTTCCCCAATCCCTTCAACAGCACCGCCCGCCTCATGCTCTTCGCTCCCGAGCCCTTCATTGGCAGCATCACGCTGACCAACATTCTCGGACAACAGGTGCGCGAACTCCACCGCGGCCCGCTGTACGGACAGGAAACTTTTCTTATCGCCGCCGACGCTCTCCCCAGCGGCATTTACCTCCTCTCTGTCCGTGATGTGATTAGAAACACTGTAAATTCCACACATAAAATCGCCCTCATCAGGTAGCATGCCTCTTGACAAGAGGCTATTGGCTTCTCGACCATGCACCCAATTCTTCCCTAACCCCCGATTTTCCTTGCATCTTAAGTCAGAATTGCTCATATTTTAAGTGGCCAAAGCGCCACCGCAAAGCGGACAGGAAACTGCCCGCTTCTTATTTATTATTAATACCTTAGATGCCGCGATGACGCGCTGTTGCGCGCCCCACGGCCCGTGGAGATTGCCTCGTGACTTTCGTTATCACCGAAAAATGCCTCGGCGAACGCTACGCCTCTTGCATGCAGGTCTGCCCGGTCTATTGTATCTACCCTGCCGAGTACAAGGGCGAAATCTTTGCCGTCATTGACCCGGAACTCTGCATCGACTGCGGAGCCTGTGTTCCCGAGTGTCCCGTTGAAGCCATTGTCGACGATCCGGATATTGCGCCTGAGTGGACCAAAATCAACGAAGAACTCGCCCCGAAGTTCAAAGACAGCCCTATGCCCGAAGTGCGCCCTGCCACGGACCCACCGCGCAAAGGGAATGTCTACAACGATCCAAGGAAGAAATAATGGAAACACGCAGGCTTGGCAAGTCAGGACTGCAAGTTTCTGAGCTTGCATTAGGCACCATGACCATGGGCTGGCGCAATGACGAGCGCGAGTCCCATCAGATACTCGACGTCGCCTTCGACAACGGTATCACGCTTATTGACACCGCAGATGTCTACTCACGCTGGGTGGAAGGAAATCCCGGCGGAGTTTCCGAAACCTTTATCGGCAATTGGCTCAAGACAAAGTCACGCTACGATGTCATCATCGCCACCAAGGCCCGCGGCCGCATGTGGGACGGACCGTCCGGTGAAGGTCTCTCGCGGATGCACTTGATCAAAGCCTGCGAAGATTCGCTGCGCCGGTTGAAAGTGGATCATATCGATCTCTATCAGTGCCATTATCCTGATGAAGCGACGCCCATCGAGGAAACCGTGGAAGCTCTGGGCGAACTTGTTAAACAGGGCAAAGTCCGCTATCTTGGGCTCTCGAATTTTCCCGCGTGGCTCCATGCGAAAATGAACGGCTATGCGATGATGCACGGACTGCCGTCCTTTGTCTCGACACAGCCCAAGTACAACCTTATCTGCCGGCGTGACGTCGAAAAAGAGCTTGCGCCTTACTGCCTCGATGCCGAGGTCGGAGTGATTCCCTATTCGCCGCTTGAAGGCGGATTGCTGACCGGAAAATATCGCCCCAATGAAGCAGGGCCGGAGAATTCGCGTCACACTATTAACGGACGCGCGCAGGAAAAACTCACTCCGCAAGTCATTCGCACTCTCGAAGTCCTTGCCACCGTCGCATCACAGCGCGGCGAGACCATGACGCAGACTGCGCTCGTGTGGATGCTCTCAAAGGAATTCATCACGAGTCCCATCATCGGTGCGACCACCGTAGAACAATTGCTCGACTCCCTGCCTGCCGCAGGCAAGAGATTGTCTCTCGAAGAGCTTGAACTGCTCGACCAGGTCAGTGACGGGTTGTAGAAGCGCAACTTAGTTTTTTCTTATTCACCAATAGAACCTTACATGTTAAAACACACCTCCATCGGCAACGGCCCGCCCATTGTGCTCTTGCCGTCCATGCTCGGCACGATTGAGGCCGAATGGCGTCCCTACATGCAGACCATCGCCGACCTCGGCTATTCCGTCATTGCCGTCGATTGGCCCGGTCATGCGCAAAGTGAAATGACCAAGTCCTTCACCTTCCGCGTGCTTGTCGAAGAACTCGACGCGCTTTTCAAGCATCTCAAAACCGAACCGGCTGTCATCTTCGGCTATTCGATGGGCGGCTATGCGGCGCTGCACTACGCGCTGAAAAATCCTTCGCGCGTGCTCGCGATCTGGATGCACGGCACCAAGTTCTATTGGTCCGGTGAAGAAGCGGAAAATATGGCCGCCGAGCTTGAGCTTGAGTGGCTGCAGGAAAACAAGCCCGAGCGACTCGAAAAGCTACGCGCGATTCATGGCGAAAATCTCGACTCGCTGCTGCCGTGGCTCGCAAAGATGGTCACGAATCTACCTGACACCGGTTTGACTCCGTTTGAACTTGAAGACTTCAAGATTCCCGTCCTGGTCAGCGTCGGTGATCGTGATGAATTGGTGCCCGTCACTGAGGCCTATGACCTTTACGACAGCCTGCCCAATGCGCAGCTCGCCGTGTTCGCCGATACCAATCATCCCCTCCAATCCGTCCGCGACCACGTCTTCGTTCCAGTACTGAAAGACTTCCTGAACCGGCTGGATTAGAGTCCTATTGATTTTTTGTCAAAGCGGCGACTCAGTTGAGTCGCCGCTTTTCTTTAGAAACTGTCTTCCTTTTGCAGACCCATTAAACCTATTGGCTCTTTCCTTGTCAAACCTGTAGAAACCAGACAATGGAATGAGACCCATGAAATCCTTATTCGTAAATACCGTAATTCTAAGCATTTTCGTTAGTGCTGCCAGCCTATTTGCTAAGCCCTATGACCCTGAACGCTCCGCGCCACAGTCCGATTACAAGCCGCGCAAGGAGTTCTCGCAGCAGGAACGAATGCACATGCGGAAGAGCATGAAGCATCGCATGCTCGCCCGCGAATTTCGTCACGAAGCAATGAAACACCGCGATATGGCGCGAATGCATCGCCGTGAATTGCGGCGCGACAACTGCCCGCAGGGCTTTGATTGCCCCGTAGGTCCGCAGATGCAGCGCGAACGCATTCACAAATTCCGCAACGACACCTTTCGCGGGCCGGGCTTTGAGAACAGAGGTCCGCGGCCGATGATGAAACGGCATATGCAATTCCGTAATGAGCAATTCGGTGGACCGCAGATGAACCCTGATCGTCCGATGGCACCGCCTCCGCACATGCGCTTCCGCGACGGCAAACGTGGCCCGCGCGCGCTCTAACTACTACTCATGGATGATCAGCCTGAAGGAATGAACACGATGAAAAAAACTCTACTGCTCGCAAGCCTGATCGGCGTGCTGATAATCGCATCCACCGCGCAAGCGCGCCACAGCGACGGCTATCTCGAACGAATAGTCATCGAAGGCTACGTCGAATCCATTCGCGGTCAAGTCGCCTATGTCGAAGATGATTGCGGTATCACGTTCCGCGTGCACCTCGGACCCGCGTGGTACTGGGATGAACGCAACTTCTTCCTCCACAGCGGCTCCTATGTCACCATCATCGCGTGGCAGGATCCCTATGACGATTACTGCTATGCCGGCGAGATTCGCGGCCGCGACTTCTGCTATGACCTCTGTGACGGTCGCGGCTATCCGCGCTGGTATGACCGCCATCAATGCGTCACCGGATGGAGACCGACCCGATCCTTTTTCGACATCTGCTTCGTTATCACTGTCCCCATTTGGTACGACCATCACCCGCATCACCGCTACTGGCGAAGTGACTGCGACGACGATTGGAGATATGACCATCGCAGACACTGGAGAGATCATGACCGGGGTCACGACCGAGACGGGCGGCGCGGCGGCGGACGTTATAGCGCAGGCGGCGACGACAGTCGTGATGACAAGCCTGTCGGCGGTGGATTCAATGCGCAAGTGGAGAAACCACGCTATTTTGAAAAGCAGCCTGCCGGCGGAAATGGCGGCAACAGTATTCGCATTGACAAACCGCGCTCGAGCGACAAGGGTAGCGGCTACCGCGCCGAAAAGATTCGCTCCGATGACGGTGGCGGCAGCTATAAGATCGCCAAACCGCGCTCCTCTGACAAGCCATCCCGCTCATACAGCAGCAATGGCAGCAAATCCGGCGGCAAATTAAGCCGAAAAGAGACCTCTGTCACACAAAAATCATGGGCTCGCAAGTAACGGCATTTTCTGAGCTAATGTGCAAAGGCGGCGTTGGATGCCGCCTTTGCCGTTTTGGGGGGGTTGCAAATTTGCCCGAACCCAGATATCTTGAAGAGTGGGTTCCGGATCACACTTCTGCCACTGGAGGTTTCCCGTGCAGCCGCTTGCTCTCGCCCTCTCCGCCCTCTTAGCCAGCGTGACCCTCGCCGCCACGCGGCACGTTCCTGCCGAATTTGCGACTATTCAATCCGCAATTCTGGCCAGCCAGAACAGCGACACCGTTCTGGTCGCTGACGGCACATATGTCGAGAACATTGATTTCCGGGGCCGCAATATCATCGTGGCAAGTCACTTCTTGCTGGATGGCGATGTCGAACACATTCCGCTCACTGTCATTGACGGCAGCCAGCCGGAACACGCGGACAGCGGCAGCGTCGTGCGCATTATCAGCGGAGAAGATTCCACTGCGGCTCTCATCGGTTTCACGATCACGGGCGGCACGGGAACGAAATTCCGGGACCAATCCGATCAAGCGTTCTACGTTGAAGGCGGCGGAGTGATCATCGAGAATTCCGATCCGCTCGTCGCGTTCAATTTCATCGTCGACAACGAAGCTGTGCGCCAGCCGCAAGGCACGCAAAGTGCAGGAGGAGGCGGAATTCGCTACGGCTACTGTTCACCGAGGATTTACAACAATGTTATCATCGGCAACAGCGGCAAGTACGGCGGTGGCGTCGTGAGCTTCTTCGCTGACGGAGAATTGTTGCACAACGTTATTGCCAACAACGACGGTGGACAGGCCTATGGCGGCGGCGGCTTATGGATTGGCGGAAGCGGCCACTCAACCACACTCGTCAACAACACCATAGTCGGCAATCAGAGCGTCTTGACCGGCGGCGGCATTCGATTGTTTGCGGGTGTCCTGAATGGACACGGCAACATCGTGTGGGGCAATCAAGCCAACTCAGGCAGCGATCAAATTGGCGGCTCCACAGCCAACATACACGTTGACTACAGTTGCGTTGAAGGCGGTTTGGCCGGAACGGGAAACATCAACGAGTATCCGCAGTTCCTTGCTCGCAACTTGAGACTCGGACCGTCCTCACCTTGTGTTGATGCCGGACATCCTGATGCGGAATGGAACGACGAAGATGAAACGCGCAACGACATGGGTTGCTACGGAGGCCCCGGTGCATCGTGGTATCCCGAATTCGGGCAGCCGCGCATCCAGTTTCCGCAGCCCTATCCATTGCTGTTCTTCAATTGCGATACGACGCTGCGCGCCGTGCACCTGACCAACATCGGAACGGCAGAATTCAGGATTGACAGTTTGGTCTTCACATGGAACTTTCCGCTGTTTGAAATCCAGTATGCACCATCGGTAATCGCACCGGTCGCGAGTGACTCCATCGAAATCTACACACCAGCGGCCGGAGGCTGTGTGGGTGGTTTCGATACATTGCAAATATATCACAACGATCCAGATGCCGTCAATCCGCTGCTTGTGCCGATGTATCTCGATCCGTCGGGTGCGGCAGATGACAATGGCATCCATGCGGACTATGCTCTGCACTCTGCGTACCCCAATCCGTTTAACCCGACGACGACAATCAGCTTCACGCTGCCGACCGAACAGCTTGTGACCATCATAATAACTGACATTCAGGGACGCGAAGTGACGAGATTACTGAACTCACGGCTCCCGGCAGGAGAACACCGTTTGAATTGGAATGCGAGCGACAGGTCGAGCGGCACTTATCTCGCCATGGTTCGTGCAGGTAAGTGGCGGGCTAGAACCAAATTGACTTTGGTGAAGTAGCCATGAGGTGGCTATTCCTGTTCCTGCTTGTCTGTTACGCCACTGCGGATGCCCGTATCGTGCATGAGTCCGAACCGAATGACCACTTCACCACTGCCGATCAGATTGCGTGTGACGATACTGTCGAGTGCGCGCATTTAGACATCAGTGAAGGCGATTTCTACAGACTAACCGTGCCCGGCGGTGACTCCGTGTACTTCCGCACGCTGCCGTGCGAAGGCAGCAACGAGGACACTTATATCCTGCTTTATGACAGCACATACGGTCTGATTGCCTATAATGACGACAGCGGGCCACAGGAGTTCTCGACATTGGGAGTTTTCCTGCCCTTTAACCAGCTCTGCTATGTGCAGGTGGTGGACCCGGCAGGCAACTCGACCGGCGGATATAACCTCGTTGTTCAATGTCAGTTCGTGCCGAGCGGTCCGAACGACTACTGCTCGAATGCGCGGCAGGTTACCTTTTGGCCTTATTATGATGAAGGTTCAACTTTCGGTGCCGGACACGAAATCGGCACTCCCGCGCCTGACGTGTTTTATCAGTTCACGCTCGCGACGCCCGGTGACATTTTCGTGCAAGTTTGCTCGGAAGCGTTTAATGCGCGCGTACAGGTACTGTTGGCCTGCGGCTCCGGATTGATGGATGACGCGGACACCGGTGAATGCGGGCTCGGCGCTGACCTGTACAGCTATCAGTTGCAGGCACAGACCTACTACTTGCTGGTGGAAGGAACCACGGCAAATCAGTTCGGTGAATTCTCTATCTCGATTGAGCCGCTGCTGCAGCCGTGTCCCGAGCCAACGGAATTGAAGATCTTCGACGTCGGGGGATTCCCGTTCCTCGATTGGATAGATGTGGCAGAGGCCGACTTCTACTTGATTGAACAGGCCCCGAACGGGCAAGGTCCGTTTGAGTCGCTTGACCTGACAACGGAGTCGTTTTGGCAAGACCCGCTTGGATTCAGTCTGACGCGCCGTTTCTATCGCGTGCGCGCAATTTGCGAATAACCTATTACAAAATGTCACTGCTGCACGAGTTTGAAACCTACCGCGCGCGCATGAACGCACGCATTTTGTCTGAGGACAATCAGGCCGTCAAGCGATTCTTCGGTGTGGACACACTCACCTATCAGGACGGAGCGCTCGACCGCAAAACCAAAGAGATGCTTGGACTCGTCTCGTCGCTGGTGCTGCGCTGTGACGACTGCATCAAGTATCACGTTCTGGAATGCCATAAACTCGGAGTCACGGTCAAGGAGTTCTTCGACATCTTCTCGGTCGGGTTGGTGGTGGGAGGATCAATTGTAATTCCGCACATGCGGCGAGCTGTCGAGTTTCTGGACGAACTGGAGAAGAATAATCAGACCGTATAATACACCTAATCACGCAGCCCGGCTGTATCGCGCTGCGCTTAAGACCGTTTAATCAAGAGTACTTATGGAAGATTCAAAACTACGAGATGCGATAGAGCAATTCTATCTGCGCTACGGGTTTGCCACCCGCTGCCTGCATGCAGGGGAAAAGATCGGGCAACCCAAACTGAAAAGTCACACGAACGCGATCTTTGCCAGCTCTACGTTCACCTTTGACAGCGCCGAAGAGGGCGCTGATTTGTTTGCGCGCCGCAAGTCCGGTTATATTTACTCCCGCATGGGTAATCCGACGGTTGTGGTGGCCGAGGCCAAACTCAACGCGCTGGAAGGCCGAGACTTGAAACTTGCCGATCCGGACTGCTGCATTTCGTCGCTGCTCTATTCTTCAGGCATGGCCGCAATCGCCGGACTTGCATTCGCAATTCTGAAGCCCAACGATGTTCTGCTGCGCGGTGAGACACTGTACGGCTCGACGGATGACTTCTTCAACACAATGCTGCCCAAGTTCGGCGTTAAAACTGTTATTGTGGACACCGGCAAAGCCGAAGATGTCAAACAGGCCATCGCCGAAAACCCGCAGGCAAGGATGCTTTTCTTCGAGACTCCGACCAATCCGCTGCTCGAGATTACGGACATCGCGGAAACGATTCGTATGGTGCGCGCGGTCAATCCCGAAATCGTGGTAGCCGTGGATAACACCTTTGCGACACCTTATCTGCAGCAGCCGCTGTCACTCGGGGCGGACGTCATCATGCACAGTACGACGAAGTATTTGTCCGGGCACGGCGCCCTGATTGGAGGCGCGCTGACAACGCGGCACGAGTGGATTAAGGAGGAGTTGTATCACACCATGAAGGACACGGGAGCCTGCCCCTCGCCCTTTGATACGTGGCTCCTGAATATGGGAATGAAGACATTGCCGCTGCGCATGGAGCGGCATTGCAGCAATGCGCAGACGATTGCCGAATGGCTGGTCAAGCATCCGCGTGTCAAGCACGTCTATTATCCCGGTCTGCCCGGATTTCCGCAGCATCATTTGGCAAATCGTCAAATGAGAATGCCCGGCGGCATGATCTCGTTTGAAGTTGCGGGAGATTATCATTCCGCCACGACACTGCTCAATAATGTTCACTTGCACACGCTCGCCGTCAGTTTGGGTTGCGTAGATTCGCTGATTCAGCATCCGGCTTCGATGACGCATGCTTCGATGTCTCCCGAGGCGCGTACGCACGCCGGAATCTCTGACACACTCATCCGGCTCTCGGTGGGAATAGAGGAAGTTGAAGACCTGATTGAAGATTTGGATCAGGCATTAGCCAAAATGTAGCATTGTGGCAATGGCTTGAAGTGAAAAGCGCCGCTTCGATTGAAGCGGCGCTTGTGTTACTTGGAGACTGTGTCAATTACTTCAGGTACAAAAGTTTCACCGTTGAGGAAACGCTCTTCTCACCAACCAACCGCGCAAAATAGATTCCGCTGGCTTGCGACTTTGGCTGCCAATCTCGAATGTGCACACCTTTGTTCATTCTGCCGTTCAAAACAGTTTCAACGCGCCGACCCGTCAAATCAAAGGTGCAGCAGCACAAACTCAATCGTGACTGTGCTGTTGAAGGGATTGGGGTAGGCATTGCCGATGAAGGTTGCAGGAATCTCAACCGGTTCACGTGGCTCGGGTGCCGCAGAGAAAAAGCTTGTGTCTTCTTCCCACGGTTGATATTGAATTCGCCACTCCACGGTATCGCCTTGACCGCCAATGTTGCCTACTGAGTCATAGGGTCCTGTCGCATGATTCCAATAGTTGTGGCGGGCGTAAGTTGGATCCGGCGTATTGCCTTGAAAAACCGCGTAGCCTTGATTTCTCGCGAAGACGTTGTATTGGAGATCGGTAGAAACGTTGTCACGAAGAAGCACCTGGCCGGAGGGCGGGTAGCTAACTGAATGATTTGAGTTTTCTATGATGTAGTTGTTCGTGATTGTACGCGGCACACGGCTGCTGTCAAAGATTGTACAGAAAGAGGTGTGGCCGCCGCTGTTAAGGTGAATGAGATTTCTCGTTATGGTCACCACTGAAGGGCTATTGTCGAAGCCAAAGATGCCGTGCATTCCACGCATGGGCACAGGAGAAAACGACTCAAATACATTTCCCACTGCAATTAATGTTGTCAGGCTATCCGGCTCGCCTTGTAGATAGATTCCACCAGTCAAGTTATTGTCATGAAAGTGGCACGAATCGAGACGGAGGTAGTTTAAGTAGTTGCCGCCGTAGTGAATCATGTTTGTGAAATGATTCAGCCGGAATTCGCAGTTTACAATTTCGAGCGTATCAGGCGGCTTTGAAACATAGACAAGGTAGGTTCCGTTCGGGTTGTGTCCCAGCCCGCACTCATATACCTTCGAGTCGCGGATTCGCAGAACGCTGTTCCGCATGGCAATCTGCTCCGGAATCTCCTCCACCTCGTGGTGAGCGAGGCTGTGATAGATCGTGCATGAATTCACCCGCACTTGACTATTCACCAATCGCAGCACAGCCGCGAGTCTGTTTGCGCCGCAATAGTTGAACGAGCAATTTGAGATCAAGCCGCGCGATCCTCGAGTTGCAATTGCCCCACCGTATCCAGCTCTGCAGGAATCAAAGATGCAATGTTCTATCGTGAAGTCGTGGTTGAAGGATCTTATCGCACCGCCTTCTTCGTTATTGTGTGCCATGCCGGCGGCAAATCGAATACCTACGACCCGAAACGAAGGCTCGGGTCCCGCCGCAAAGTCCGCATTCAGACAGCGAAGCGTATCGTCTCCGTTGCTGAAGCTTCGCCAGACACATGTCCGGATTTCAGATGTATCACCGGACAGCAAAAAAGGCCCACTGATTGTGAGCCCTTTCGGCAATAAAGTTACAGATTCCCGATGTTCACCGGTCTGAAGCAGAATTGTGTCCCTGACTTCAGCCGAATCTATTGCCATTTGAATCGTCGGATAGTCTTCCGGTACGACAAGGACTTCGGCCAAAGCAACACTTGCTATTAGCACGAGTGCATGACGCATTGTCGAAAGCGTGCCCATAGCAACTCTATTCCGGCTCGCATGGAACGGGGCAAGTGGCCGCCGTCACAGACGTGTAGATATATACTGTACTCGAACCTAAGGCGCAATTTCCGCCTTCGCAATCTTTGCACTTCACTTTGAACCGCAATTGATGGTTTTGGCCGATCTGATGATTTTCCGTTGTCGTCCTCGATTCACAACCGCAGATGTCATCGAGCGTCCAGAATTGGAAGCTCTCTTGTCCGTTGACGATGTCCCAGCACTCAATGTATACCTTGTTCATCTCATTTCCGTTGTGATACACATAGGTCTTGTAGATGTCAGTATTGGCGGGTACAGTATAGGAACCAATTGAGAAGTTGTCATCACAACATACGTCCGTCACAGTCACACACATACTCGCTTCCGTTTGCGCCGAGACTTGCGCGGCAAGAATCCCCGTCAACATCAAGACCCAAAATGTGTTCTTCATGCTCTTGCTCCTCAAA